>CAMQBE010000037.1 GCA_946998935.1 uncultured Mycoplasma sp.
CTTACATAATGGTTTTATGCCAACAAAATAGAGGTAAATATGGATAAAAAAACATTTAAAAAACACTTAATTGAATATTTAGAAACTGAAGCAATGTCTCGTAGAGAACAACCAGTAGCAGATTTGATTATTTCAAGATTGAATAAAAATACACCATATGAAATATCATATGATGGCTTTGGTTCATTAATTTTGCATAAACCTTCAAAAGTTAAAAACACACCTAAATTTATGGTTTGCGCGCATATGGATGAAGTAGGTTATTTAGTTAGAATTATTGATGATAATGGGCAAATATTAGTCAGCCCTGTTGGCGGTATTTGAGCATCAGTAGTTATAGGAACTAAAGCAACTTTAGTTACTCGTAATGGTAAAAAACATTTTGGTGTTTTTGGTCATACTTCAATTCATATTATGGAAGATTCTAAAGTTTCAAAAGCTATAACAAACAAAGAACTATATGTAGATTTCGGTTTTAAAAACAAAGAAGAAGCTTTAAAAGCTGGTGTTGAAGTGGGCGATCCTATTTATATGTCAGGTGAAACAATTTACTTTGATAATCCAGATCTTGTGGGCGGTAAGGCTATGGATAATCGTGGTGGTTGTATGACACTTGAATATATTGCTAAAGCTTTAGAAGATATTGATTTGGATGTTGACTTATATCTTGTTGGTAGTGTGCAAGAAGAAGTTGGCGAACGTGGTGCTAAAACAGCTGTTAGTGTAATTAATCCTCAAATAGCTATAGCTTTAGATACTACTACTGCGCATGATACCATTGGTACTATAAAAGGCATGACAAAACTAGGTTATGGGGCAGCCATTAGAATGATGGATCGCGATATGCTAGCTAATCCTTATTTAGCCGAATTCATGTGTTCTATAGGTAAAAAATACAAAATACCTCACTATAAATTTGTAGCTGAAGGTGGTGGTACAGATGCAGCTATGTTGCAATATTCCCAAGGTGGTGCAGCAACGTTAACTATCTCATTACCTCAACGTTATTTACATTCACCAATAGGTGTTTGCGATATTAATGATTTAATAGCCGCAGGTGATTTAATAGTTGAGACTATTAAAAATATTTCCAAGTCTAAAATATTCTAAAAAAGTTTTAAAAATATGCCGTCTCGGAAGGGTATATTTTTTAGAAATTAATTTTCAACAACAGGTTTTTTGTTTTCAGCGTTCATCTTTGTATTTGCAAATATTAATCCAATGATGCTTACTACTACTATAGACGTTTCAAAAATGAATAATGTGATAGGTGCACCTTTAAGTAAAAATTCTTCGTTTTGTTTACTATCATATTTTATGCCTCATCAGGATATCATAATCAATGCTGTTAATAAAGTACCTGCAAAAAGAATGGTGTTGTAAATTATCGAAAATAGGTTTTTCCCCATTATTGCTCTTGTCATTAAAATTGCTCCAAAAGCAATAATTAAGAAAGTAATTATTCAATGTAGGTATACTCCCATTCTTCCAAAAATAAATCAAGCTAATTCTGCCCCTTTAGCATTAGAATAAGCTTCCTTAAGAGCTTTATAATAATTTTCGTCGGCAACTTTAACATATTTATAAAAGTGGAATCCTGTGAATCAACCTTCTACAAATTTTTCTTGTGATTCTGTTAATGTTTTTCCGCTGTTTTCATATGCATAGCACGCAATAGCTTCACACGTTATAAAGAACAATGCTAAAGCTAGAAAAGTTATAAGTAATGCATATAATGTTTTATATGATGGTATGTTTAATTTCTTTTCCATATTTTTCCTTTCAATATCCTAAAATAAGGATAATTTAATTTGATATAAAGTTTAGTTTTTATTTATTTAATTTTGTTAACAACATAACAATTTTTTTAATTTTTCATAGCATTATTAAAGTTGAAAAAGTTTATATAATATGTTAAAATTAATTAGAAAAATTAGCCATAGAAGGCATAAAATAAAGGAGTTTAAATGAGTACAGGAGCATGAATAGGAATTTGTTTTGCAGTTGCCATTGTAAGTATTATTTGTACTGTAATTATTACAATGGTTGCAGATCGTAAGTCATTTCAAAAACAATTAAAAGAAAATCCACCTATTACCGAAAAAATGGTTAGAGCAATGTTCTTACAAATGGGACGCAAAGCATCAGAAGCTCAAATCAAAGCTGTAATGCGTTCAATGACTAATGCTAAAAATGAAGGTAAATAATAATTAATATGGAAAAAGTTTAAGCTTGCGGGCCTAAACTTTTTTATTCTTCATCTTCATCATCATGGATATCTTCGTCAATTTCTTCACTTGAACCAAACATTTCGTTCTTAACATCTTTAAGCAATTTAGAAGTTTTCTTGATTTCGTTTTCGTCTATTTCTTTGCCAAATTTAATCTTTGATTTTGAAAGCATTGAATCATCTTCATCATCAGTAAATAAAATAGTTGGAATGATAATAGGTCTACGACGCTTTTCTTTATAGAAAAGGTTTTCTAAACGGTCAATAATCAATTGTTTTAAATCAACTACATTTCAATCAGGTGTATTTTTAATAAAGTATAAAGCAGCGCCATGAGCTATTCTTTTAGCTTCTTCGACTAATTCTAATGAAGTTTTAACATAGAAACTACCACGACTAATCAAACCTGGACGTCCTACTATAGAATTGTTTTTCTTGTTGATATTTAGAATGATATTAACAAATCCGCTATCAGCTAAACGTGCTCTTTCTTTGATAATATTAGCATTTAAATTAAGTGTTGAATGTCCATCGATATATATTGGGCCAAAATCTATTTTTTCATCACTTGCTGTTAAAACATTATTGTTTAAGTTGTAAACTCTACCTAGTTCTGGAGTTAAAACATTTTCGGGCTTAACGCCATTTCTTACAGCACTTTGACCATGCACTATACTCATACGATATTCGCCATGGTAAGGCATAAAGTATTTAGGTTTAGTTAATTGGAAGATTTTATCATGTTCATATTTATAAGCATGACCTGAAGTATGTAAATATCCATCAACACCATTTTCTTTAATTACTGCGCCTAGTTTAACTAAACGATTAATAAGTAATTCAATAACCATACGGTTGCCAGGTATAGCTGAAGAAGAAAAGATAATCATATCGCCTTTTTCAATTTTGACGTTTGAGTGTTTACCATAGCTCATTCTGCTTAAAGCAGCAAGTTGTTCACCTTGACTACCAGTAGTTAATATAACTAAATCTTTATCAGGCACTTTAGCCATATCTTTTTTGTCAATGATGACATCATTTGAAACATTGATTTCACCAATTTTGCGACCAATTTTAATTCCTTGAACCATTGAGCGACCAAAAGCTATAACTTTTTTATTTAGCTTCATTGCTAATTCAATAATTGCCTTAACACGAGTTAAGTTAGATGCAAAAGCTGTAATGATTGTTTTTCTTGTAGCTGCGCGCATGTGTTTTTCAATATCAGTTAAAATATCGCTTTCACTAGGTGAATGAAATGGACGCATAGCATTAGTTGAGTCACTTAAAAGTATGCTTAAGCCTTCTTTACCAATTTGGTCTAAACGCGCAAAGTCTGTATAGCCCCCAATAGGACGATAGTCAAATCTAAAGTCACCAGTACACATGATTGAACCATTAGGAGTTTTAATCCTAATACCAAAAGCATCCGGAATTGAGTGTTGAGCTGTTCAAAAATCTACGCTGCAAGCTCCAAATTTATGAACTGCACTTTTTTCTATTTCAATAAACTCTACTTTGTCTGTTATGTTATTTTCTTCAAATTTAAGTTTTAAATATTCAATTGCTAT
This sequence comes from uncultured Mycoplasma sp., assembly GCA_946998935.1. Classification (GTDB taxonomy): domain Bacteria; phylum Bacillota_I; class Bacilli_A; order Mycoplasmatales; family Metamycoplasmataceae; genus Mycoplasmopsis. Next base: position 3,802 of record CAMQBE010000037.1, read on the forward strand.
TCTAGGAGCAAAAATTCTTTTTAGATGTGTTTGTTTAACAAGATAAATAACTCCACCAATGTGGTCTTCGTGGCCGTGGGTTATAAATAAACCTTCGATATCATTTCTTCTGCCTTCAAGATAAGAATAATCAGGAATAATACCTTTAACACCAGTTTGTGCTGTATCAGCAAATTTAATACCAGCGTCGACTATAAAAACTTGTTTGCCATATTCTACAATTAAAGTAGCTTTACCTATTTCTTGAACTCCACCAATAGGAATAACACGTGTAGGGGTCATAAAAATCCTCCATCTTTTATTTATATTATTCATTAAATAAATAGTAAGTTAAATAACTATATAAATAATAGCATTAAGCCTTTATTGTCAATAAAAAAATAATTTTTTATTTTTGGCAAATAAAAACTTAGCCGAAGCTAAGCCTTTTAAAAATTTATATTGCAAATTCGTCGATGAAAGCTGATCTTTCAGTGCCTTCTTGGCCATTGATTACAGGTTTATAAACAATTTTGATTCTTCATTCACCATTAGGACCTTGGTATTTTTCAACACTAATAACATTAGGTGTTCCATGTGTAAGGAATATTCTAATGTTATTTTTATTTACATCGTTTCAACTTACTACTTGTTGGTAATTCTCGTCATCGTATTGACTTAAATTTCCTACAAATGTAAAGAAGCCCATATTTGAACTAGATAATCTTTCTTTAGTTGTGTTTTGTTGATTTGTTAAAATCAGTTATATCAGAGTACTTGTCATCACTTGTAGCACCGTTTCTGCTTAAAGTATAATGACTCTTAAGATTCCTTCTTTGATTAAATATTCGAATCTTCCTTTGTTAACTGTAACGTCAGAAGTTTTTGACGTTAGAACTACGTCTGTAGTGAATACTGAATCAGGTGATATTAATTCATGTCTTTTAACTTTTTCAATTAAACTAGCAGTTGCGCTTAATTTATTAAGCTTATCTTTTTCAGTTAATTTTTTAAACCCGTTAATAATTTCGCTTTTTGTTTTACCTTTAACTCCTTCAATAACAACGCTATAACTAATTTTTAGAGTTCCCGCTTCATCGTTTATTTCACTTATTTTGGTGTCTGTAATAGTTTCATCACTCGTTGTGATTGTAAAGTTACTTGTTTTAACTACAGAAGCTCTAACTTTTGATTTGTCTCCATTGTATTTAACTGAAGTTATGGCTTCTTCTAAACGTTGTTCAGGAGTTTTAATAACGAATCCCGTCAAATGTTGCATTAATGTGTTCTGATTTGCCACTTATAGTAACATCAAAAGAAACAACAAGAGTCCCTTGATAGTTTTTGGGAATAATTTTTTGTTTGATATTGTTGCATATTTAGTTGGAGTTGTAATAACAACATCATCTTTTTGAACTTTGCTTGGTATTGTTTCGGTTCTATCTACATTAAGTTTAATTATTATTTTATTTTTAACTTCTGCTAGTCATTGATTCAAGTTAATTGTTTTGTATTGGATAGTTAAATCGTTTTTAACATTTCCACGAATGTCTAAATCGTACTTAATACTTAAGATTCCTTCTATGTCGTTAGCTTCTTTTGAAACATAAGTTGCGTTACCTAAAGTTGAACTTAAAACAATATCGCTTTCTTTGATTTCAGAAGTTGGAATATATTTAGGTTCAATACCATTTTTTAATGCTATTGTAACTTCAGCTTTTGCAAATAATTGGTCTTCAGTCAAACATTTTAAAGTTGCGGTTTTTTCTGCGCTTGTTTTATCTTTAAATGTTATAGTGTATTTAACACTAAGAACTCCAGTTGAGTTGTCGAAATATTTACTAATAAACTTAGCTTCACCAATAAATGGCGCAAGTTTAATATTATCGTCTTCAATTTCTGAAGGCATATAATCACTAGCACTTTTGTTGTTTAATAAAGTAATTTTAGCAGTAGCATTGTTAGCTATTTTTTTGGGTTTTGTTTACAGCTAATAGTAGCTGGCAATAATGTTACAAATGGTGCTATTGCACTTATTGATAAAAATATTTTTTTCTTATTTTCCATTTTAAATATAAGAAAAACCCACTATTATAAGTGAGTCTTCTAAAAGGATGCTATTTATTTTTGTTTCTTTTTAATGTAGGGAATAATAATACATCACGGATTGAATCTGTTTCAGTTAAAAGCATAACTAAACGATCAATTCCAATACCACAACCACCAGTAGGAGGCATTCCATATTCTAGTGCATCAACGAAGTCATAGTCAATGTCACTTGCTTCATCGTTACCTTTGCTTTTTTCGACCAATTGTTCTTCAAAACGGTGTAATTGGTCAATTGGATCTGATAACTCAGTATACATATTTGCATATTCTTTAGTGTTGATAAATAATTCAGCTCTTTCGGTAAAACGAGGATCCTCACTCTTAGCACTTAAAGGTGAAATTTCAATTGGATGACCATATAAGAAAGTAGGTTCGATTAAAGTGGGTTCAACTAATTCTTCATATAGAGCATTTATAATGTGACCAATAGTGAAGAATTTTTCTACTTTAACGTTATATTTTTTAGCAACTTTATTAGCTTCTTCCAATGAAATTTTTCTAAAATCAACGCCTGTTTTTTCATTAACCGCATCAACCATATTTACACGTTTAAAT
>CAMQBE010000038.1 GCA_946998935.1 uncultured Mycoplasma sp.
AAGGTAAAGAGAATATAGTAAAATTAGACAAAAAACACGATTTTGGCAAAGTTCTTAATCAAAGCGATATAGATTTTATTGTCACAAATATTTGCGCAGATGCAACACTTAAAGGTGAACTCGATGCTACTAAAAATATCATAACGTTAAAATCATACGATAAAGAAACACATACCATACATTTTTCAAAATCTAAAAAACAAAATCTAACAACAAGAGCCATATCTTTTACATACTTTAGCTACGACGCAAATAACAAACTAAAAGGTAAAAATAGGGGCAATTTAAAGTTGTATCTTGGCATTAAAAACTTTCATAATAAAATTCTTAATCGGTATGATGATGTTGATAGTGAATTTGCTAATGATATTAAAAACTTAGAAAACCTTTTAAAAGATTTGAAAAGCACACCTTCAACAAAGGAACTTCCAATTGATAATATTGATAGTTTGCAAGAATATCTAAACGATGATGACAATTTTGTAACATATAAAGACAAAAATAACAAAGATATAAAAGGCCTTAGTAAATGGATTAACATTAACATAATAGACGGAAAAGAACCTAAAATTTACAAAAAAATATCGCCATACCTCGCTGATGATTTTGATAATAAAATAAATGAGATATGCAAAAAAAATGGTATTAATGACGACGATATTAAAAAGAGATTAAAAGATTCCATTGCAGCTGCTTATGAGTCACATAAAAATAAAGATACAGTTCCGTATAGCATTGAAGGCTTTATAGATTCTAATTTACCAAACAAAATAGGATATAAAGTTAATAATGAACTAGTTAAGGATTTTCAAGATTTTATTAATAAGTCTGATAGATTCTTTTACTATACTGGAAACTCAAAAAAATTATCAAATAACTTTAATCAAGCTTTAGAAGAAGCTTTCGAAGCTGAAGCAATTAATAAAAATATAAATACAATAGATGAATGAAACTTTGCTAAAACATTTAGCCAATTAGCAGAAAAATCAGAGAAGGAAGCACTCAAAAATGCAAAAGTTATAGATGTTACAAAATATAGATTTGTTTATAAGGAAAATAGTGTTGAAGCAATAGTGATTGAAAAAGGCAAAGCTAACTATAATGAAATTGAAAAAGAATTCAATAGTTATTTAAATAATGCTAATTCATTGAGTATATCATTAACATATTTAAACGAAAATAGTATTTTAATTGATGATAATGCAAATTTTGTTTTTGCTATAGGCAAAATACAAAAAGACAACAACATCATAATAAACATACTAAATAAACCTGAAGGTATAAAAATAGGCAAAGATATAATCATCGGAGATAACCCAGACGAAGATAGTATAAACGAAGTAGTAGAAAAATTAAAAACAACTTTTGATAAAAATATGATCCTCGCTGTGGGGGGAAAAAATGCTTTCGATACATACTTTAATAATAAAGATGATTTGCACTCATTAGCAAGATTACTTTTAATAAACATATTTGATAACGCAAGTCATAAAAAATTCTTAATTAATCAAGTCGCTTTAAACCAAAAAAATAATTGATTAATATTACCTAATAAATCTATTAAACTTAAGAGCGCTTCAGGTAAAATTTCAACATTAATAGAAAATTCATTTGAAGAAACATGCAATCTTTTTGCCTTAAATCTTAGCGATTCTGGCAAAAATAATATAAAAATTGATGGCCATGTGTATTCTTTAGCAGAAGTCCATAAAGACCATTGAAAAGCCTTTGAAGAAAAAGTTTATAATACTTTAAAAGATAAAATACAAAATAAAGAGGCAAGCGTTGAAGATGTTGACGCAGCGCCAATAACAAATGAAGATAATGCATATCTTGGTTTATTAAAAAATAGTTATGCAAGCGATACAGATAAAAATAGTTTCTTTATCAAAGGCTTTGAAAATAATTGATATTATAAATATTCTAATGATGGACAATCACTATTAAACCAACTAATAAAAGAAAACTACAAACAAGAAGAACTCGAATATTCTTTAATAAACTTAAATAAATTTCTAAAAAATACAATCAACGATTGTATAACAAAAAAAACCAATGGAAATAATGTTTTACAAACCGCTATACCATTTGATGATAGTCTAGTCAAAATCATTAGCAATAAAGATTCAATATATTTTATAAGTAATCAAAATGATAATAAAGGAGGATTGCGAACAACCATAAGCATAATTAAAAAACAAGGAAATACTTATTACCGCGAAAAAAAAGATAGGTATATTTGTTCTTCTTTATTAGAAGTACGTGAAAACCTTGTTATATTTGGTATGTGATGGCATTTTTTAAGAGATAGTGGTACTAGATTGGATAGCCAACTAAGATCCGTGCTAGATGTCAAAATAGTTAATGATGATAATTATTGGATTTTATATAAAGAAAATGAAAATGATTTAGTTTTACAAGAATACAAAATAAACAATGAGAATCCTGATGTCTATAAAAATTATTTAACACTAGCTAATAGTTTTCCAAGAAATGAAACGAAATTAGATGATTGACAAACTTTTTACGAAAATAGCTTCTTTACAAAATACAATTTCTACGATACAGAAGAAGAATATTGATTCCATGGAGAATTGTGAAAGAAAAATTGTCATCCAACCGGTGGAATATACTCTTACCCAGACTCAGATAAATTAACATTTATTCGGAATGATCCAAATTGAGAAGAAATAGGAGTGCCTCAATTTAAAATATTATGTTCCAATGGCGATACAAACTTACACGATAAAAAAACAAAAAGAGATTCTATACTTTATAACTTTATATGTTATAACACAAATGAACATAAGACTTCTTCTTACTTTTCACAAAGTTTATTGAATGGCCCCGACTGAAGACATGAATGATTATCTAAAAAAATTGAAAACTATATTTATTTTGGAGATTTTAATGATTTTTATGTAAACAATAATATTATTGAAACAAACAATTGAAAACATGCTGAATTTAATAACAACCCATTATCAATAAAAAATGCAATAAAAATGAATGATAAACAAAAAAATAAAATTGAAATTTCAGACATTACTTTTTCAAATCACCCAGATATAGAATATGGAGATAGTCCAAAAAATATTATTAACATACATGACCAAACTATTGAAAATAAGCAAAATACTATAGAAATAACCTTAAAACACATACCTATTAAAATATTGTCTTGTTCTAACGATAGAAATAAAATAATATACGTATATAAAGAAGGCAACAAAAATAAATATTCTTATTATATTAATGGAATAGAAGCAAACATAGATAGTTTGCCAAGCAATTATTACTAGAATAAACTTAAACTCGCATTGGCGCGAGTTTTTGTTCTATTTATTAAACATTAATTGTTGATATGCACACATAGCTATCATTGCCCCGTTATCTGTTGCATATTTTAAATTAGGAACAAGAGACTTTTGGCTTAAAGCTAAAAATCTTTTTCTTAATTCGCTATTAGCACTTACCCCACCTGCTAAAATTAAAGATTTAACATTTTGATAATGTTCTAAGGCCAATTTAGTTTTATTTATTAAATAACTGACAGCAGTTTCTTGAAAACTGATAGCTAACTTTTCTTTGTCAATATCTATATTCTTTTGACTATAAGTATTGTAGATATTTAATACTTGAGATTTCAAGCCACTAAAAGAAAAATCTAATTCATTTTCTGTATGTGGCATAGTTAATTTATAATAATCTCCATGATGTTTATACTCGCGATATAACTTATCAATAATAGGGCCACCAGGAAAACCTAAACCCAAACGACTTGCTACTTTATCATAGGCTTCACCTACGGCATCGTCTAGCGTTTGCCCAATGATTTTAATATCAAAAGGACCATTAACTATCATTAATTGACTATGCCCACCAGAAACTAATAAACAAAGCGCTGGATATTCTATTTTATTTTCTATAGCATTAGAATAAAAATGACCTTCAAGGTGATTAATAGCAATTGTGGGTTTATTCAAAGCTAAAGATAAAGCTTTTGCAAATAAGAATCCTATTTGCAAAGTTCCTATTAATCCTGGTGTTGCTGTATAAGCTATATAGTCAATAGTTTTTAAGTCAAATTTATTTAAAAATATTTTTTCAATTAAATTAATATTCTTAACATGTTCACGACTTGATATTTCTGGAATTGTGCCTCCAAATTCTTTAAAAATATCAATTTGGCTTATTGTTTCCATAGCTAATACTTTGCCATCCTCTAATAAAGCAATTGAAGTATCATCATGACTTGTTTCTATACCTAAAATTCTCATTATTTATTTTCTCCTATTTGAGGCATTTTGATGTAATAAGGATTAATATCCATTAAATCTTTATAACTTTTAAATAAAGACAAATAATCTTTAAAATTATTAATTAAATCTATATAATTAAAACTATCATATTTTGCTAAATCACCTGCACATAAGGTTATTTGGTCTGTTTTAAAAGCTTGTTTATTGTTTTTTTTATAATGATAATATTTACCACCGCGGGCATTAATATTAAAAGCTTTTTTACGTGGGTGTTGAAAAGCTAAAACTTGCATAGTACTAATAGTTTTAATATCAGCTTTAGTCACTAAAGCAATAGTTCTTAAATATACTAATGAAATTCTTACACCCGTAAAAAAGCCAGGACCTAAATTAACATAAAAAGTATCAAAATTATTTATATCTTGGTGATTCTTTTTTAATATTTCTTCAACTGCTTGAGGTATTAATTCAACTTTCTTTGGGCTATTTTGAATATAAACATAGTCTAACAATTCAAAATTATCTTTATATAAAGCTAAAGCAAAATCTTCTCCGGTTGTATCTAAAAATAATTTCATTATGCTACCTCACTTATATCAAAAACATGATGATTATCTTTATCTAAAATTACATCTATAGATAGATAGTTTTTATAATAATGCTTTATTCTATTAGCTCATTCTATAGCTATAACTTTATCTTCATAATAATCTTCAAATTCAAACAAATCACCTTTAAAGCTATAAGCATCAATATGAATTAATTTGCTATATGTCTTCATATAGTTAAAAGTAGGTGAAGTGATTACTTCATCTATTTTTAATTCTTTAGCAATAGCTTTTATTAAAGCAGTTTTACCCGCTCCTAAATCACCATTAAAAAGAAGGATCTTACTAGTAGTTAAATGATTTAAAACATATTTAGCTATAGTGGATAATTCTTTAATGTCATTTGTGATAAATTTCTTTAGATGTTTTTTCATATTTACCTGCTTAAATACTTTTATTATTTTACCTTAAAAACTTTTAGTTGATAGCTTATCCTTAAAGCATAAAAAAGCAGAGCTTTTAAACTCTGCATCATTTATTATTAGTGTAATAACAATTATTTAATAATTTTGGTTACATTACCATAACCAACAGTACGTCCACCTTCACGGATAGAGAATTTGGTTCCGTTTTCAACAGCAATAGGAGCAATTAATTTAACAGTTAAGTTAACATTTTCCCCTGGAGTTACCATTTCACGGCCTTTTTCAAATTCAACACCACCAGTAACGTCGGTTGTACGGAAGTAGAATTGAGGTTTATAGTTCTTGAAGAAAGGAGTGTGACGTCCACCTTCGTCTTGAGTTAAAACGTAAATTGCAGCTGTAAATTCTGTGTGAGGAATGATTGAGCCTGGTTTTGCAAGAACTTGTCCACGTTCAACTTGTGATCTATCAATACCACGAAGTAACATACCAGCATTGTCACCAGCTTGAACTTCTTTAAGGTTTTTACGGAACATTTCCATACCTGTAACAACAGTTTTCTTAGTTGGGTGTAAACCAACAATTTCAACTTCTTCGTTAAGGTTTAATCTACCACGTTCAACACGACCTGTTGCAACTGTACCACGACCTGTAATTGTGAATACGTCTTCGATAGCCATTAAGAATGGTTTGTCAAAGTCTTTAACAGGTGTTTCGATTCATGAGTCAACAGCGTTCATTAATTCCATAATTGATTTTTCAGCTTCTGGATCTCCATTTAAAGCATTTAATGCTGAACCACGAATAACTGGAGTGTGGTCACCATCATAACCAAATTTTGTAAGTAATTCACGAATTTCCATTTCAACTAAGTCAATCATGTCTTCTGAACCTTTAAGCATATCGCATTTGTTCAAGAATACAACCATACGTGGAACACCAACTTGTTTAGATAAAAGAATGTGTTCTCTGGTTTGAGGCATAGCACCATCAGTTGCAGCAACAACTAAGAGAGCACCA
>CAMQBE010000039.1 GCA_946998935.1 uncultured Mycoplasma sp.
AAGATACAGCATCACGATAACGTTGCACAGTGTGAGACCATTGAATATTTTCAATCATATTTTTAAAACCTAAAGCCATCGATATAAAGCCTGTAAAGCCGAAGAAAACAAGATAACCAGTATATTTGCCATTTGCAAAAATACCTACTTGTGTATAAGTTAATGTGAACAAAATAATAGATAAAAGCATTATGCTAAATCACATTGAACAAAGCACAATTTTAAGAATTTTTTCACCGCGAATTACTTTATAAACTCTTGGTGAAATTTGATTTTTAGGATCCCTATAAACTTTACTATTTGCTTCGTTCAAATAATTATCGCGATTGTTTTGAACTATTTCAATAGTCGAGTTATTTTCTATTGGTCTATATCTGTGTTCCATTATTTTCCTTTTACTATATACTACTATTATAAAGCACTCTATAATTATTACAATTAAATATATTAAATAAAAAAATTTTCATAATAACGACTTTTTTAAAAAATATTTTTTGACTAATATGCCTATAAAACAAAGAAATAAGAAAAATAGCACAAAATTTAAAATGATAAAACTAAATATAGCAAAACTTTGTACATAAAAAAATAAATATCGCTAATTTTGGTATCTTTTTTTATAAAAAAATTCGACCTTTTTTTGCTTAAAAATAGATTATAAATTTGCTACTACTATATAATTAGTGCGTATAATAAAAAATATTTTTATAATAAAAGCTAGGAGAAGTAATGGAAACCAATGCAACTAATAATCAAAGCAAAACAAACTATCAAAACCAAAATAATGCTAAACAAGCTAAAACTAAAAAACCTAACAAAAACATAAAATTCAAAAAATTTCTAAATCAAAATAAATTAATAAAAGCTATGTTTGGTATCTCAGCAATTTTCTTATTTTTCTTATGCTTATTAACTCCAATTGGTATTCTAGCTGACGGTGAAGCAAGAAACGCATTATTGTATACCAATATTTTCTTTATATGTATAAGTGGATTCATAGCATTAATTCTAAACACAATTTTAGTTATAGAAATGGACCAAAGAAAATGATATGTTTATGTCGTAATATTATCCATTGGTTACATTAGCGCATTTATTCTTAGCATTGTAGGATGTATTTACTTATTAAAAGAGTTAAATCATAAAGATGTTTTAGCAACAAGAGTTACAGGGCACCATTGAAAAACTGATATTTCATTTATTGAAGACATTAATGAAAGCAAAAAAGATACAACTGAAGACGAATCTGAAGAAGCTATTATTGTTACAACCGTCTTAGATAGAGAAGACGAAGAACAAGAAAGTAAAAAAAAAGAAAGTAAAAAATAGGCTTGCCCACTCAAAGGTTCAAAGCCTATTTTTAATTTATAGTTTGATCAAAAAATCCGTCAGGAAAATGACAACTTTTGTCGGGGTCATTATTGTCAATTCTTTCAATTCAATTATTAAATGATAAATTAGTGTTTTGTAAAAACATAATCATTTTTTGATAAGCTCATTTAACACTATCATCAAGTGGATTATATGGTATTTTTTGTTTCCTATTATTTTCAATTCTAGCTAAAAAATCTCGATATTGTTTTAAGTTTGCAACTACCTCAGGATATTTTGGATTTTTAGCATATCAAGCAATATTTTCGCTTGAAACATATTCTAAAGACTTGTTGTAAGTCTTAATATAAATTTCTTCATAATTTGTATTATCGAATCATGAACATTTTGCAGACGCTACAATAGGCATTATAGTCAAAGGCATAATTATAGTTAATATTGCTTTTTTCTTCATTTTGAAATTTAATTATAACACTCAATGCTCGTATTTCATACTATGTTTTCATACTCTAATCTAATAATTAGATTTTATTATAATAAAACCGAGGCACAGAAGATTGAAAATATTCTATCATTTTTAACCACTCTCCTCTTTTGATTCTCTTAAAACCTAGTTAAGATTCAAAATATTATGAAAGGATTTATTCAACTAACATGAAAAAAAATATTATTCTCCCTTTGTCATTAGTCTCAACATTTTCATTATTCCCAGTTGCTTTGTCAGCTGGTTGCAATAATAATGGTTCTAACGATGACGACAAAAATTACGAAGCTGAAAAAGACGAAGGTGGTAAAGCAATTTATGCAAACGACCGCTTCAAAGCAAAAGCTTTTGAACAAGATGATGATGGAAAAATCATTTTAGGTGTTACCTTCACAGAAGGAAAACCACAATGAGCTGCTCTTCAAGGTATTATTGATGTTTACAATAAACTTGGACAAGATAAAGCATGGAAAGCAGCACACCCAGAATACTTACCAATTGAATTGAAAAACATTGGTGGTGGATACCAAGCTGGATTTGAAGATGTATCTAAAAAACTTGGCGAAAAAGTTGGAAACGTATTTTACAACTTAGTAGCAGGCTATACTAATGTAGCTTCAGAATTAGCTGCTCATGGTATGCTTTTAAATTTTGAAACAGGAGTCCCTGGTGCTACATCAATTAGCCTAGATGAAAACATAGCGCCATCATTCCGTGGAGGCAACAAAGATTTAACTTCAAATATTCGTAACGACGGAACTTGAGTACTACCTGTTATGAAATCATCAATAGGTCTTGGTGTAAACAAACCATTAATGTCATACATTTTTGAAACAATGTTATCTGCCGGTGCAACTCTTAATGCTGATTTAAATGATTTTAAAAACGATATAACCACAAACGGTGTTTCAGATAAAGAAGCTATTAAAACAAAATGAGGCGAACCTTTAGAAGTAGCTAAATTAAAAGAAATAATTGGAACAAACTACGAAATAAGCAAAAGCACATTCACTGTTGGCCAAAAATTATTAGAGTTTATTCAAAAAGCTCAAAAATTATTTAAAAACTCTAACAAAGAAAGTGCATCATACAACAAAGACCTACACATCATGGGTATTGATGACATAATTGGACTTTTACAAACATGAGTTTATTCATCTATTGATGCAGATAGAGCAAAAATGTATATTACCAAAGATTCTAAAGGTAATGTCCACTATTCAGGTATTAAAGATAGTGACTCTCCAGTTGGCAAGGCCATGAGAAATATCTTTGACTCACTTAAACAATGTTTCGACACTGGAGCGCTAGTATTGCAAGGACCAGGCCAATATACTTCAACTGATCAAATATATCACTCATTTGCATTAGGTGCTGGTTCAACTGCCGGTTACACATATAACTATAATACTGGTAAAAATAGTTACTTTTTTACTACCAAAACTGGCAATATAAGACTTGACATCAACAATAACTACAATACTGTTTCATATGTACACAAAAAAGCTGGAAATAATGATGTTGTATTCATTGGAGCTAGCGATACAGGACACGTAAATAAAATTGTAAAATCAACAACAACAGAACCTGGAAAATTCGACTATGTAGCGGCAAATGCTGAAGCTGATGGTAAATTAGCTGATTTAATAACAAAAATAGGCGAACTATCAGCAGACCCAACAACCGCTACTACATTAAACAATTTTAAACACTATGTATCAATGGTTAAAGATGGCGATAACTCAGATGCAAGCAAGAAAATTAAAGAACTTGCTAGTGTTAGTGCAAATGGAATTACTTCAATAGGAAAATACAAACAAGGCAATAAAACTTTTGAAGCTTTCTATTGAACTAAAGAAGCAATAAATAAATTGTGCAACTTTGCAAAAGTTGAAGCTTCTGGTACACTACAAGCAAACGAATTTACAGCTTTGGATATACCTACAAAATGAACAGAAAACGATCAATATAATGTTGTTTATACACAAGGCCCTTCATTAATGGGAATCCATGCAAACGAAAGGGAAGACAAAGCTACAAGATTATTTGTTAAGTTTCTACTTTCAAACGATAAATATGATTTTGTTTACAAATTACAAGGTAAACGAGAAGAAACAGTTAAAAGTGTCACTCCTTCTATATTCCTTGAACAAAAAGCTTCATACGTATTACCTAAGGTAGATTTTGAAAAAGGAAACCCTTTTGCAACTCATAAAAATAAATATTTATCTAAAGCATACGAAGCATTTTCAAACACCGTTACACATGAAGACACTTGAAAAGCATTTGAAGATTACGGTGATACAAACTCTGACGCTTTCAGAGATAGCCTTGCTTCTGCATTTAGAGGAGTTTACGAAAAATCTAAAAATAATCAACCAATTAATGACTACAAGACAGAAATTGTAAATAAAGTTGTTGAATTATGTTCAACATTTATCAATAAATAGTTAAACAAAATAATTAAATATTGAACGCAAAATAAGAAATTATTTTGTGGTTCTTATTTTATAAAGAGGTATTAATGATAAAAAAATTTATAAACCTTAGTTTAGCAGGTTCGTCAATTTTATTACCGCTAACCTTTGTAGCCACTAGTTGTAAACACAACGATAATGAAGATGAAGTACATTATGATATTTTAAACATTACGAAATGTAAAAGTAAAAAAATAAAGTCAAGTGAATTTGAAGAAATTAAAAAAACTATTGATTTTTCAATGAACAAGCTTATGAGCGAATTTCAATTAAAAGATGGTATAACTGGCGATAGTGTATCAGAATATTGAATTACAAAACACTCTTTCAAGAAAAATCAAGTTCAAGTTGATAAATATGTTTTGACTTTGGATTCAGTATCAAATAATCATCAATTTGATAAAACACAAAGAATAACATCAAGCACCAATCATTTTAAAAATGAAAAAATTTTCAAATTAACTGTAGCTAACAGAGAAACTAATGAATTATATTTTAGCAACTATGCTGCTAGAACAATTAGTTACATTGCTGAACAAGATATAACTCTACCAATACCTGAAGATGTTATTTCTACAAATCTTGATATGAACGATTTAGTAACTATAAATGTAGATTGAAACCAAGTTAATTATTATGACGGAATAATTGACGACTTCGCAGACGGAGATACTGTTTATACTAAAATAACTAACAATCCAAAGGGCATCAAGTCAGTTGAAGGAAATGCTTATAAAGCAGGCGATCGAGTAAAAATTAGAGTTCATTCAATTGACACCCCGGAAAAGGCTGTTGGGCAACAAAAAGCCTGTGAATTTGAACAACAATTCGCTGAATTATCTTCTAAGTTCGTAACTGATAATTTTAAAAAAGGGAAACCATTAAGATTCATATACTCAGGTAAAGACGGCTACGGTAGAGATGTTTGCAGTATCTTTTTCAATAAAGATCTAACTACTGATGGGAATTATGACCACTCTTATTCTGTAGAAATTGTACGTCGTGGATTATCACTGCCTTATACCATGGAAGGCCGTGCTGATGTTGCTAAATTCAACAACCCAAGGGAAATTCCTCACTATACTTATAAAGCTATAGCAAAAGGATTAAAAGAAGCTAAAGATAAAAAATTAGGTTTCTTTAAAATATTTGCTACCCCAGATATTATTTCAGACGAAGTTTATATTATTAAGAAAAATCAAGGATATATCTATTTCGATGAAACGAATGATAAATACTATTTTAAAGGACAAACAATATAATGCTATGATTCAAACAATTAGTCGACTATTTTAAGAGACTTACAATCAAAGAAAATCCAGTCGACCAAAAAGAATTTGAAAGATTAGAAGAAAGAGTTATTCGCTATTATTTAAGCGAAGAAAATGACATCCCAGCTATTGAACTTAAACACGTTTTTATAGACTTTGGTGAAACATTAGCTGTAGATGATGCAAGTTTTAAAATACCTGAAGGCAAACTCGTTACACTTCTAGGACCTTCAGGCAGTGGTAAAACTACTACTTTGAATGCTATTTCTGGTCTTTTAACAATTACAAGTGGAAAAGTCTTATTCTATGGAAAAGATGTAACCAATATTTCTCCTCAAAACCGTAAGCTAGGTTTTGTCTTTCAAAACTATGCTTTATACCCCCACATGAGTGTGTATGACAATATCGCTTTTCCGCTTAAAAACGATGCCGAATGGCAAAATAAAGTTATAAATAGAAAAATTAAATCAATTAATTCTATTCGCAACATATATTTAAAAGCACTTGGTGCTAATCAAGCTGACTTAAACGAATTAGATAAAAGATGGCAAGTATATGAAAATATAGAACACCAAACCGCTTTTGAATTGCAAAAATTCAATGTAAAACATAATGAAGATTTAGATAAAAAAGCCACTGATTATAAAATGGCAAAAGTTCACTACAATGCACAATTATCT
>CAMQBE010000040.1 GCA_946998935.1 uncultured Mycoplasma sp.
TTCCTATTGCTTTACCTCGCAAAGTTGCTTTTACAGGTATGGGCAATCCATTATTAACTAATAAAGCTTGATTAAAAACTACTTGCCCTAAATGTGGTTCTAAAGCTACAAGAGAAACTGATACTTTTGATACTTTCTTTGAATCAAGTTGATATTTCCAAAGATATACAGTTCCACCAAAAATGCGTCAAAATAAATTGCTAGATAAAAAACACGTTAACTATTGGTCAACTATTGATGAATATATTGGTGGTATTGAACATGCTATTATGCACTTGTTATATGCTCGTTTCTTTACTAAAGTTTTAGCAGATTTAAAACTTGTAGATTATCGTGAACCTTTTAGTAATCTTTTAACTCAAGGTATGGTCTTAAAAGATGGCCTTAAAATGTCAAAAAGCAAAGGCAACATTGTTAATCCTAAAGAAATGATTGCTAAATATGGCGCTGATACAGTTAGATTATTTATTCTTTTTGCGGCTCCGCCTGCCAAGGAATTAGAATGATCATCAGCTGGTATTGAAGGTTGCTACAAGTTTATTAATCGTTTAGTTGAACGTAGTAAAGATATTGATAAAAATAGTAATTATTTGCATATTAATAAAATTAATTTATCTGCAGATGAAAAACTTGCTCGCAGAAAACTTTATAATGCTTTAATTAAACAAGAAACTATTTTAAATGATAGAAAAAACGAATATGCTTTTAACACTGTTATTGCTAGCTGCATGGAAGCTTTAAATAGTTATGAAAAAGTTACTAATAAAACTTTAATCACTGAAATGTTTTATGTTTTATTAAATATTCTTGAACCTTATATTCCTCATTTAGCTTGAGAATATTCTTCAAAATATTTTGAACTTAAAAACCTTAAAGATTTCCATGTTGATCAAGCTGCTTTAGAAAACGATGTTGTTTCTTATGGTATAACAATAAATGGCAAGATGAGATGCCAAATTGAAGTATCAAAAGATAATAACAACCAAGAATATGTATTAGCTTATGCTAAAAAAGCTGCAAATAAATGGCTTGAAGGTCAAACCATTTTAAAAGAAATATATGTTCCAAATAAGATAGTTAATATTGTAATTAAGTAGAAAAAACTGCCTTTAAGAACATTTTTTTCTTTTTTTAAGTAAAAAAAATAAATTTTGCTTAAAATAAAGCAGGAAGAAATAATTTAGCACTCTCGGTGTTTAAGTGCTAAAATATAAGAATAATTTTATGAAAAGAGGACATTATGACACAACATTTATTAATCGTATCAATTCCAGAGAAACAAGATAACTTATACAATTCAGTAATTTATGACCATGAAACAAGA
The DNA here is from genome assembly GCA_946998935.1 of uncultured Mycoplasma sp. Classification (GTDB taxonomy): domain Bacteria; phylum Bacillota_I; class Bacilli_A; order Mycoplasmatales; family Metamycoplasmataceae; genus Mycoplasmopsis. Next base: position 1,325 of record CAMQBE010000040.1, read on the forward strand.
ACATTTTTAATCAAACCTAGTGGCGCTTTTTATACCGAAAAGAAATTAGATGAATATGTAGCAAAAGGTTTTCCAGCTGGTGAAGAATTGGTTTTTTTAGGATATTACATTTATGATAACGAAAAAGAAGCTAAAAGTAAAATTAATGACCTAAACAAAATAGGCCGTTGTTTATCATTAGCTAAAATTACTAAAATTACTAAGAAAACCACAAGTGAAAATGAAGATTCAAAAGTTAAAGATTTAGCATATGAAATTACTGCTACTGGTATTGGTAGATACATTTTAAATAAAGCTGACGCCTTTTTGGATATTAATGCTAAAAGCACAAATAACCTTAAAGATGTAGCTTTTGCTGATGCTACTAAATCAAATTACGCTAATGATATTTCATCTGCAGAATTGAATCTTTTTGGCTTGATTGATGATGCAGTTACTAAATTAGTACAAAATGGAATGTGATTAAAAATTGTTGATTATTTAGCTGATAATGATGATTCTAAAGCTATGAAATTAGTAGAATCAATTAATAATAATGCAAAAGAATTAAAGAACGATTCTCCTGCTTCTATTATTTCAACTTTAATGGCTTATGCTTTCTTTGATAACAAAGATAAATATACATTAGTTTGTGACAATAAATACAGCAGTCATGTTAAATCTATTGTTAATAAAATTGTCGAATTCTACTACATAGTAGATTGAAACACAAAAGAACTTGAAACTTTTAAAAAAATTGAATTATTTAAAAAATACGAAAAGAACAGAGATGAATATCGTAAGAAAATGTCTCCTTTAGCTAAAAAAACAAAACCTAAAAATACTAAAAAAGATACTCTTAGTGAAGCTATTATTGAAGATGAAATTAACCGTAAAGTTAAAGACAACTTAGATAAGCAACAAAAAGAATTTCTTTTAAGAGAAAAAATGCGTGCTATTAAAGAAAGCTTGTCAGAAAATGATCCTGAAAGCGACGATGAAGATGATGAATTTAACAAAATCATCAAAGATCCAGTTTTAAAAAATATTTATCCTGATAGTGTTTTAAAAGTTATTGCTAGTGAAAAAGAAAGAGTTAAAACCATGATGTCAGGTGCTCCTGATGCAACAACAGCTTTAACTTACATTAATACTTTAAAGAAAATGCCTTGAAGAAAAACTGAAATAGAATCTTTAGACATTAAAAAAGCTCGTGAAGTATTAGACAAAAACCACTATGGTCTTAAAGAAGTTAAAGAACGTATTATCGAATACTTATCATTAATTATCAACCACAAAAAACAAGCTCAAGAAGCACAAGATAATAAAGAGTTAATAGATATTGATAAAACACATCAAATAGATATGTCTTTATTCAAAAAAGAAAATGAAGAAAACAAAGCTCAAAAAGTTTACAACAATGTTCCTATTTTGACTTTAGTAGGTCCTCCAGGTACTGGTAAAACTTCTTTAGCTAGAGCTATAGCCGAAGCTTTGAACAAATCTTATATTAAGATTTCTCTTGGTGGTGTTCATGATGAAAGTGAAATTAGAGGACACCGTAGAACTTATGTTGGTGATATGCCAGGTAAAATTATTAAAGCCATCGAACGTGCAGGTGTTTCAAACCCTCTTATTCTTTTAGATGAAATTGACAAAATGGCTAGTGATTATAAAGGCGACCCAGCTTCTGCTATGCTTGAAGTTTTAGACCCTGAACAAAACTCTAAGTTCCAAGATAATTATCTTGACCATGAATACGATTTATCAAAAGTTATGTTTATTGCAACAGCTAATTACTATGAAAATATCCCTGCGCCTTTGATTGACCGTGTGGAAATTATTGAATTAAATAGCTACACCATAAATGAAAAAATTAAAATCGCACGTGAACATTTAATTGATGCAACTATTGAACAAGCAGGTTTAAAGCCAAATCAATTTGTTATTAGTGATGAAGTTATTGAATACATTATTAAACACTATACAGTTGAAGCTGGTGTGCGTGCATTAAAACGTTGCTTAGATAAAATGGCTCGTAAGATTGTAACTAAAATTGTTAGCGGTGAAAAAATTAACAAGTTTGTTATTGATCAAAAAGTTGCAATTGAATTATTAGGAACTCCAAAAATTAGTGATGATGACAATGATAAAGAACCTCAAGTTGGTGCTGTTAATGGTTTAGCTTACACATCAGTTGGTGGAACTACATTACAAATTGAAGTTTCAGCTTTCCCAGATAAAAGTGGTGGTATTAAATTAACAGGTTCATTAAAAGATGTTATGAAAGAATCAGCGGCAATTGCCTTAACTTATGTTAGAGCAAATGCTAAGAAATTTGACATCAAAGATTTTGATTTTGAAAACAATCAAATTCATATCCACGTGCCCGAAGGAGCCGTTCCTAAAGATGGTCCTTCAGCAGGTGTAACATTTACTACAGCTTTAATATCAGCTTTAAGCAATAAACCTGTTTCACCTACAGTTGCTATGACTGGCGAAATTACTTTAAGAGGTAAAGTACTTGAAATTGGTGGCCTTAAAGAAAAATCTTTTGCTGCCTTTAAAAAAGGTGTTAAAACCGTATTTATTCCAAAGAATAATTCAAAAGATTTAAAAGATATTCCTGATGAGGTTAAAAAGGCAATTAAATTTGTTCCTGTTGAAAGATATGAACAAATCTATGAACAATTATTCGCTAATGTAAAACCTTCTAAAGAAACTCATACATATCTTTCTGTTGAAGAAGAAAAACCAAAAGCTACTAAAAAGGTAGCTAAAAAACCAGCTAAAAAATAATCATATTATTAGCTATTAATGTCTTGTTAAAGCAAGGCATTTTTTAATATAAAAAAATACCAATAAGTCTTATTGATAGATATATTGGTATTTTTGAGATTAATATTTATCTTTAATTCTTTGGTAATTTTTATCGTTTTTATATTTGTACCATTTGTAAATTTCTTCATCGCTATAGCCATTTAATTTAGCACTTCCTAAAGCTAAAGCCAAAGCATTTTGAACATTCTTAGTATTTAAAGTTTTCATGCATTTTGAAATAGCACTAAATAATTTTGCTAACTGAATATTTTGATCTTGCGAAGCAATAATAGGTTCAACATTTGAAGGCACTTTATATTCAATAGCTAATGAGCATGCAAAATGCATAATGTCTGCAAATTCTTCAAGTATTTTATCGTCTTGAATATTCTTATTAGCTTTTCAATATTTAAAGGTTTGTATTTCATTTGCATATTCGGCTGCTTCAACCATTAGTGCAATAGTTTTCATTCTATGAAATTCTTTTAGACTCCTTGTTCTTGTTGTGTTATCTACGTCTTTTCTAGCTGCGAAAGCTTCATCTATTTTTCTTTGTAATTCATATATTTCTTTTAATTCCATAATGGTTTTATTATAGTTCAAAAACCACAAGCTTAAATATATAAAATATAAAAAATAGCCAGAGGCTATAAAAGTTCAATATTACTATATGGCAAATCTATATATTGTTTAATAACTTCCATATTAGAATCATATTTTTTAATGACATTTGCTATATGGTCAACAAAGACTTGTTCATCCAAATGAGGTATTTCGAGAATACTTATTTTCATTTCTTTATATGTAATTCATTCATTTCATTTAATATCGCTTGTGACTATTAAATCGCATTTATTTTGAGCTAATTCAATAACATCTTCCATTGCTCCAGAGCCTGAGCAGAACGCTATTCTTTTAACTGGCGAATCTAGTTCATCATTATTTAAATTACTTCTAAAAGCATTATAACCAAAAGCTGTAGTTATTTTTTTGGCAATATTTTTTGGTGTAGTTAAATAATCAACTATAGTTGGATAAGATTTATAGTATTTAGCTTCATATTCGGATAAATTCAAAGCTTTAACTATTTGATGTGAAGTACCTTCAATGTCATTATCATAATTAGTATGCATAGATAAAACACTGATATGGTTTTTCTTTAAAGTGTCTCTAATTTGCTTTTTATAACTATTAGCTTGATATTCATCTTTTCATGTTTTTAGAAACTTGAAAGGGTGGTGAGTGATAATTAAATTGCTTTTAGTTTCTAAAGCTTTAGCTAAAACTTCGCTTGTTAAATCAATAGCTAAGACAACAGCAGTTATTTTTTTAGAGCGGTCAAATTTAAGAGAAAAACCACTTGAATCTCATTTTTCTTGCTTTTCAAGTGGGTATTTTTTTAATAAATAATTTGTTAAATCTTTAATTGTCATAATTTAATTTTATATTATTTAAAGAAATCTTTAAGATAACGTCCTTTGCGGGTAGAGTTTTTTAATTTTCTTAAAATCTTGTTTTCGATTTGACGAATTCTTTCTTTTGAAACGCCTCTTTCGGCAGCTAATTCTTCAAGAGAGTGAACTCTATAACGTTTGCCATTAGGATCAGTTCCTACACCATAACGTTTGCAAATTAATTCATAATCTTCAAAGTTTTCTTTTTTAAGAGTTTCATTTAGAATATCATTAAGCATTTCAACAAGTTCTTGTTGGCTAGCAAAATCAATAGGATTTACTACGCTTTCATCTTTAACAAAGTCTGAAAATGATGAATCATTTTCTTTACCAATTTGTTTATCTAATGAAATAGGGTCAATGTTGATTTTACGAATATATCTAACTTTTTCAGCTGTATAGCCATTGCCATATTTTGCTGCGATTTCTTCATCAGTTGGTTCTAC
>CAMQBE010000041.1 GCA_946998935.1 uncultured Mycoplasma sp.
AAGCAAAAAACAATTTGCACAATTAATAAATAATGCAAATGATATTATGAATGAATCAATAAAAAATGGCGGTTCATCAATTGATAGCTATACCTCAGTTAATGGTGTAAAAGGTAATTTTCAAAAGTTCTTAAAAGTGCATGGTCATGAAAATGAAGCTTGCATAAATTGCGGTTCTAAAATACTAAAAGTTTTTATTAATCAAAGAGGAACATATTATTGTCCTAAATGCCAAAAGGAGAAAAATGAAAAGAATTAATTTTGTCATAGATATGCTAGAAGGTTTTACAAACCAAGGTCCATTATCATCAGCTATAATACAAAATATTGTTCCAATTATTGCTAAATATTTAACTGAACATGAATCTGAAGATAATCTTTTTATTTGTGATAGTCATGATAAAGATGATATAGAAATGAAGCAATATCCTTATCATTGTTTAGCAAATACAAAAGAAGCTGAAATAGATTCTAAATTAGAAAAGTTTGCTAAAAATAAGCTATTAAAACATTCAACAAATGCATTTCATAATTTAAATAAAAATATTTTAAAAAATTATGATGAATATGTAATTATTGGTTGTTGTAGTGACATTTGTGTTTTGCAATTTGCTTTAACTTTAAAAACATATTTGAATGAATTAAAAATAGATAAAGATGTAGTAGTTTTTGAAAACTTAATAGCTACTTTTGATGCACCAAATCATGATGCACAAACGTATCATGAATATGCTTTAAATTTATTAAAAGCAGCTGGTATTATAATTAAAAAATATTAGAGGTATTATGCACAAAAAAGTCGATTTACATGGGATGAATATTAATGAAGCTACTGCAGCAGTAGTTTTAGCAATTTCAGAAGCTGAAGATAATAGAATAGATACTTTAGAATTTGTCACTGGTCATGGCGCTGGTATTTTATCTTTAACTGTTGAACAACTTTTAGATAGTTATAATTTGCCTTATACTATTGAAAATAATAAATCTTCTTATGTTGTGCATTTTGTTCATAGTCCTTATTTAGATGATAAAAACTTTGATGAACCTGATGAAAAATATAATTAGTAAATTTTACTAATTACTCAATAGAGAAGAATAAAAAAGCAAAGCTATTGGATAACTTCGCTATTTTCTTTTTCATTTTTCTTTTCTTGTTTTTTATCTTGATTATTTTTATGTTTACGATTTGCTTTTTGAGCTAAATCACTTGTACGAGCTAAACGTTCATTTAATAAACGATCTTCATTTTCATCATAGTGGATTCCAATTTTTAAACCAAAAGGAACTAAAAGTTGTAAAGCTAAATAAACTACATAAAGGTCATCGTTAAGTTTTTTACTTAATATTTCAGCAACTGTATTTTTATCTAGTGATTTATTAACATATTGTAAATCTAAGAGTTCTTCTGGAGTGTCGAATCAAATAAATGCTTCTTGATTTCTTATTAATAATGAAGGATTTTTAAGAGGCAATGAGTTTTCTTTTTTGTTATTTATAGTACTAATTTTTGTAATACTTAAATCTTGATATATTTCACTTATAAAATCAAGATTATTTTTGTTTTGAGCTCAAGAAGCTAATGCTTCAGGGTTATTGGTTTTAATATATAAATCTTGATATTGTTCTTCAAGTTTTAATTGATGAAAACCTTCTGGAGTATAGTTATCATTTTTATCAAACATTGTTAAAGTTATTTGAGGATTTAAGTTTCATAATTTAACAGCAATTCCAAAGCGTTTAAACGTTTTTTTGCGTTCGTATAAATCTTTATATGTAGCTGGATTAGTTCTAAGTAGTTTTCTTAATTCTTTTTTACTTAAGATATTTTCCTTAATCCATATTGAAGCACTATATTCTAAGTTTTGAAGCTTTATATATTCTTCATTATTAGCTGCGTTATATTGTTCATATTTGCCATTAACAGGTGCATAAGATGAATCCCAGTTGTTAAAGTTATGAATATTTTTAAAGAAATTAAGTGGTTTATAAACTTTATCAATATTGCCATTTTCATCTTTGGCTTCACGATATTCCAAACCAAAATATTTGAACATATTTACTAAGATGGGTACTCTATCAAATTTGACAATGATATCTCGTTGTAAAAACTCGCGGTTTTTTCTACCAATAAAATAAATAATTAGACCAATTGCTAGTAATATAAATCCTATACCATAGAAAGTTCCAAAAAATGCATCACTATGGTTTTGTCAAAAACCACCATCTCGTTTTCTATAATAAAAAGGAACTAAAATAGAAAAGGCAATTGATAGTATTAAGCCTATAACCCAAAATGATAATCCTATTCAATAGCCAATTTTAGCTCAGCCCATTTTTTTAATGATTTTCTTTTGGCTAAGATAATTATTTAATTCTTGAATAGCTCGGTTGTATGAACCCATATTTTTTTGTGATTCGTATTTTTCTTTTGAAATCACTAAGTTTTTATCTGCCATAATTAACCTCCAATTAATACAATAATTATAATATTAATGAATATTTAGATAGCCAAAAAGTAGAGCTTGAAACGTGAAACTAATTTATTGTTTATTAAACAATTTATTTTAAAAAAATTAATGTTCTAAAAGCATTTTATTATCGAATAAAAACACTTAGTATATAATTTTGACGCTTGCCCGGATGGCGGAATTGGCAGACGCTGTGGGCTCAAAATCCACTGGAGAGATCCGAGCTGGTTCAAGTCCTGTCTTGGGCGCCATATTGTATTTATAAGGTTGATACTAGTTATCAGCCTTTTATTTTTGAAAAAATGCACTAAAATGGCCTATTTAAGCGGTTTTTTATTTATATTTGTCTGTTGTGTCATCAGATCTAGCTTTATTCGTAACGAATTTATAGCTAAAATCTGATGACTTTTTTGTTTTTAAAATAGCCACTTGTACGATTTATAGCAAGGGTGCTAGTAGATAATATGATTACTGCTTGGGGTGCTAGTAAGTTGACACGATTACTATTTTTGCCTTAATTTTTCAAAACAAAAATTATTACGAAGGATGATTGTAAAAATTTAGACTTTGTGATACAATTTAAGTAAATTACAGAAAGAAGTGATAAATATGCATAACGCTGATTATACAACTGAGTATGAGGTTGAATCTAAATTTATTGATATTATAAAGAGAAACTTGTATCGATATTCTCCAATATCTTCATATGAGGAAATGGTTTCAAACTTCAGAGAAAAATTAAATTTATTAAACAGGGATATTCTTAAGGGTGAACCATTAACTAATTCAGAATTTAAGGACATAATGCAAAAGCTAGAAAACAAAAGCATTTTCGAAGCTTCTCAATTATTAAGAAAAGGTGCAGGAAAAGGAAAGATTGATTATATAAAAAGAGATGGGCATCCTTTATATTTGAAATTGATCGATTTGGATAACTGTGAGAGAAATTATTTTGAAGTTGCGCATCAAATTAAAACGGTTGGTAGCTATCCAGGACGATTTGATGTAACTCTACTAATTAATGGACTTCCTTTTGTTCAAATTGAATTGAAAAAACCGGAAGTTGAGATTAATCAAGCTTTCAATCAAGTTCAAAGATATAAAAGAGATGGAAACTATAAAGGGTTATTTAACTTTATTCAAATTTTTGTGATTTCAAATGAAACTCATACTAGATATTTTTGCAATAATGATGTCCAAATTTTCAAAAGTAACTGCTTCGTGTGGACAAATATTGAAAACGAGCCAATCAATTTACTTTATGAGTTTGAGGAAAGCTTTCTTTTCTGTCCATTTTTATATAGGCTAGTTATTGACTATATGATTGATAGTGCTTCACAAAGAAAACTTTTTGTTATGCGTCCATATCAAATTTATGCGTTTGAAGCTTTAAAGGAAAGATGTTTGAAAGAAGAAAAGAATGGATACTGTTTTCACTCCACAGGTTCCGGTAAAACTTTAACTTCTTTTAAATTCGCATATGAGATGAGCCTGAGACCGGAAGTCGATAAAGTATTTTTCTTGGTTGATAGAAATGACCTTGATGATAAGACTGTCGATGATTTTAGTTCATATATGTCAACAAGCTCAGAATCATTTACTAACATTAAAAAAACAGATGAACTTATCAGAAAAATAACGAAAAGTAACGATAAATTAATCATTTCAACAATCAATAAAATGTCCAATGCACTTAAAGGAAGACATGTGGATGAATTAAAGGCTTGGAAGGACAAAAAAATGATATTTATGTTTGATGAATGCCATAGATCTCAGGCTGGCGAAATGCGTAAAATTATAGACAAAAGTTTTACAAATGCTTTATTCTATGGCTTTACGGGAACACCAATATTTGATGAGAATGATGAGATTACTGAAAATACGAAATTGACATCTTTATATTTTGGTAAACCTGTTCACACCTATACTTTGAAAGAAGCTATCGGTGACCATAATGTTTTGCCGCTTTGCATTGATTATGTTAAAACTGTCAAAATGAAAGGAGATAGTTGTCTTCTTGATAAATCAGTACAAGGAATTGACTATGACGAGGCCCTATTGGACGATAGAAGGTGCAAAGTTGTTGTAGATGATGTACTTGAACATTATGAAGGGAAAACATCAAATAAAAGATATAACGCTATATTTGCATGTCAATCAATAGCACTATTAATTAAATATTACAAGCTTCTTTTAAACAATAAGCTTGGGTTGAAAATTGCCGCAATATATTCCTATGATCCTAATGAAGATTGCAAAGAAGGAGATAACCCTACAACTGCAAAGGATGAATTAGATAAGATTATTGACGAATTCAATAAAAGACCTGAAAATAATTCTAATTTTAATCTTTCAACTTATGCAGCTTATGAACGAGAGGTTATAAATTTATTTCGACATAAATCATTGGATATTTTACTTGTTGTAGATAAATGCTTGACTGGTATGGATTTTGTTAAGTGTAATACTCTTTATCTTGATAAATCAATGAAAATGCATGGCTTGATTCAGGCGATTTCAAGAACAATAAGAACGAATGATGAGTTTAAAATTTGTGGAAATGTAATATGCTACCAGACGTCGCGTAAAACAATGGTTGAAGCGCTTGCACATTTTAATAATGATCAGGATGTTTATAATGACGTCACTCTTAAACCTCTTGAAGAATTGATTGTTGAATTGAATGCAAAATTTGCAATATGTAAGAGCAAAAAGAAACTGGCTGACTCAAAGTCTGAAAACGAACAATTGGATTTTGTCAATTCATTTAGAGATTTGATGCATGTGTATAATCAAATTACTAATTATGTTGATTTTGATATTGAGAAGACTGAAATGGATATGAAAACATATTTTGAACTTCAAGGTCTATATAAGGATATATATAACACAATAAAACCTACCCCATACAAGGAATCAATTTTAAATGATATTGATTTTGAAATTCAGCTTTTAGGAAGAACAAAGGTTAATTTTGATTATTTGGTTGAGTTACTACTAAAATACCATCAAGAAAAGAGAACTGATAAGAAAAAAACAAAATCTAAAGTTAATAAGGTTGTTATGGAAATTAACGATAAATCTAAGAGAGAATTGGTTATGAAATTCGTAAATCACTTTATGGACGAAGATGTTGAGGGATTATATAAGGATCCAATTGTTGAATATGATCAATTCATAACGAAAGAAAAAGAAACTGCATTGACTGAAATTTCCAAAGAGTATTCTGTTGATTACGATAAATTGA
>CAMQBE010000042.1 GCA_946998935.1 uncultured Mycoplasma sp.
GCATTTTTAGTATCAATTGTACCGTCTGTTGTAATTGTAAAAAGTAATTTTTCTTCAACTTTCGTTGAAGCAGTATTTAATTCTTCAACTTTGTAGTTAACTTTTTCAATTGGACTAAAGTTACTGTCAGTAGCAATGAAAATACCTTTTTTAAGTTTACTTTCGATTTTTGAACCAAATAAAGCTGCATTAGAAATGAATTTCTTATTTTCTTCATTAGACATGAAACCACGTCCTGAACGTAAGTACATTTCTAAGCTTAATGAACCTTTTGAAGAGATGTTTGCTAATTCTAAGGTTTTGTTAACAATTTCAACACTTGGATTTAGAACTTCAAGTTGTCTTGAGTTAACTGGGCCTTGAGTATCAGCTTTTAAAACTACTTTAACAATTTCATCATCTGGTAATGAATCTTTACCAATGTATCTGAATTTAACTTTACGTAAGTTCATAATTAAAGCGGTTACGTCTTCAACAACACCAGGAATGGTTTGGAATTCGTGGTCAACGCCTTCGATACGAACTGCGAATAAAGCTAAACCAGTAATATTTGAAAGTAATACACGGCGTAAAGCAACACCAACAGTATTACCAAAACCACGTTCAAGTGGGCTTAAAGCAAAAGTAGTTTCATTTGTTTTTTCATTACCCTTAAGTTTATCTAAGCCTTTGACTTCTTCGTAGACTAATTTAGACATCTTTTCCATAATATCTTCAAGTCCTTTCTATCTTTTTTCTTCACGCTTAAGAACACGTTTAGGAGGTCTAGTTCCGTTGTGAGGAACTGGTGTAACATCCTTGATTTCTGTTACAGTGATACCTGAAACTTCGATTTGTTTACGAGCAGCGTCTTTACCTGCACCTAAACCTTTAAGTTCAACTCTTACGCTTTTAATACCATGTTCTTTAGCAGCTTCAGCAGCTGCTTGAGCAGCTAAACCAGCTGCATAAGGGGTTTTCTTTTTGGTTCCCTTGTAACCAATAGCTCCTGATGATGATCAAGCAATTACGTTACCTTGTTCGTCTGCAAAAGTAACAATCGTGTTTTGGTTGGTTGAGTGGATGTGTGCTACACCATTAGTAATATTCTTTTTCTTAGTTTTTCTTGCCATGATTTAGTACTCCAATCTACCTATTTAACTGATTTCTTACCAGCAACTGTTTTACGAGGGCCTTTACGTGTACGAGCATTCTTTTGTGTACATTGTCCTCTAACTGGTAAACCTTTACGGTGACGAATTCCACGATAACATTTAATTTCCATTAAACGTTTAATGTTTAAGCTGATTTCACGGTGTAAATCACCTTCGGTGGTATAACCTTTAGCAGCTTCACGAATTGCTGATAATTGATCTTCAGTCAAGTCTTTAACTCTGATGTTTTCATCAATTTTAGCTTTTGCACAAATTTCTTTTGCGCTTGTTCTTCCAATACCAAAAATGTAAGTTAATGAAACAACTACACGTTTGTTATTAGGAATTTCAATGTTTAAAATTCTAGCCATCTATTATCCTATCCTTGTCTTTGTTTATGTTTTGGGTTAATGCAAATTACCCTAATAACACCTTTACGTTTGATAATACGACAATCTTTGCAGATTCTTTTTACACTAGCTCTAACTTTCATATTTCTCCTTATTTGTGACGATAAGTAATACGACCCAATGTTAAATCATAAGGACTTATTTCTACGTCAACAGTATCATCAGGTAAAATGCGGATACGATTAATACGCATCTTGCCTGAGATATGAGCTTTTATTACCATGCCATTTTCAAGTTCAACTTGATACTCATCCATTGAATATGCTTCCTTGACAACAGCTTTCATCTTAATAGCGTCTTTTGCCATTTAGATTCCTTTCGTCAATATAACACCCTTGCCGTCTTTAATTAGCACAGTATGTTCATAGTGAGCAGCATTTTTACCGCTAGCGCTAACAACGGTTCATTTGTTTCTCAAAACCCTGATTTTAGCAGTATCTTGTAAAATCATTGGTTCAATACAGATGACCATACCATCGCGTAATAAAGCACCAGTATGAGGTTTGCCATCATTGAAGACATAAGGGTCTTCGTGAACATCGGCACCGATGCCATGACCGCAATATTCCATAGGGGTATAAAGATTATTTTTCTTGATGTATTGACCTACTGCATAGCTGATATCGCCAACACGAGCACCAGGTTTTATAGCATTAAAACCGGCATAAAAGGCTCCTTTAGCAACATCAATTATTTTTTGGTCTTGTGGACTTATTTTGCCCACTCCGATAGTGAAAGCACTATCACTTTTGTATCCTTGATAGTCGCAACCCATATCCACTTTAAGGATATCGCCTTCTTTTATTACACGACTATCTGGAATACCGTGAATCAATTCTTCGTTAAGAGAAATGCAAGCAGTTTTAGGAAAGCCATAAAGACCTTTGAAGGCTGGCTTAGCACCTCTTTTAATAGTTTCGTTAAAAGCGATTGAATCAAGTTCTTCTAATGAAACCCCTGGTCTTACGGAGTCATACACAACTTGTTTGACTTCTGCCAGGATTTGGCAACTTTTTGTTATTTTAGCTATTTCAGCGTCACTTTTGATAATAATCATTAGTTGCCTCCTTAAAATTATTTAATTAATTTTTTAGCAATGTCTTTAGCAATGTTATCAGCTTCGCCTGAAGCATCAAAAAGATGAAGTTTGTTTTTCCTTTGATAGTAATCAATTAATGGTGCAGTTTGAGTACGATAAACTTCTTGACGAATTTTGATGTTTTCTAAAGTATCGTCTTTTCTTTGAATTAATTTAGCGCCACATTTTTCGCAATATTCACCTTTAGCACTTGGCATAAAGATAATGTGGTATCCGGCTTTACACTTTGGACAACTTCTACGTCCAGAAAGACGTTTAAAGATTAATTCTTCAGGTGCACTTAATTCTACTACTTCATATTCAAATTCTTTAATAGAATCTAAAAATTCACTTTGATTAATTGTACGAGGGTAACCGTCAAGAATTACACGCTTATTTTCTTTGAGTAAAGAAAGAATTTTTTTCTTCACAATTTCGTTAGTAATTTCATCTGGTACATAATGGCCGCCTTCAACAATAGCAGCTATTTTTAAGCCAAGTTCACTCTTGGAAGCTATTTCTTCGCGAAACATTTCACCTGTTGAAAGATGAATATAGTTATATTTTGCAGCTATAACTTTAGCTACAGTTCCTTTGCCTACACCTGGGGGGCCCATAAAAATTAAATTCATTGCTTTTTTTACCATAATAAACCATCCTCATTGTTCTTACGTTTCTTCTTGTCAACATTTGAGTTGTCATCAATTGCTATACCAAAAATAGGATCAATTTCTTTACTTTTTCTATGTTGTTCCATTTGTTCTTCTGAAACAATTCTAGAAATTTGTTTTTGTTTAGATAATTTAACACTTTTTCTTCTAGCCAAGAATTGTTGAATAGTTTCAAGTGAAACAGTAACAAGAATCATCATTCCAGTACCACCGAAAGAAATGTATGCTGGTAATTTAATTGCTAAAATCATAAAATATTGGAAACTTGCCAAAATTACTAAGTAGAAACCACTAAAGATAGAAAGTCTAATAACTATTCCCACTAAGTAATCTTCAGTTTCTTCACCTGGCTTAATGCCAGGAATAAAGGTTGAAGATTTAGCAAAGTCTTCAGCAATTCTATCAACTCTTGATTGTTGAATACCCATAAGAATTGAGAAGAAGAAAGTAATGACAATTAATGAAGATAAGCCAATAGGGTCAGTGAATTGTAAATTATGTTCCATTCAATATTTAGCATTATTACTTTCAGGTAATATTCTAGCTATCATTAATGGAAAACTTACAACCATGACAGCAAAGATAATCGGCATAATACCACCAGGGTTTAACTTGATAGGTAATTTACCCATTTCTTGAATGTTTTTTGAACGTCCAGCACCTATTTGTTGAATTGGGATATGTCTTTCAGCATTATAAATTAAAGCAATGACAAAGATTAATAATAAGTATACAAAGCAGTAAGTTAATAATTTTAAAGCACCGATAAATTTAGCTGAATCAGATACAAAGTAACTATAAGCACCTTTGAATTGGTTAGGTAATTGGAAAGCAATACCAACAAAGATAATTAAACTTGTACCATTACCAATACCTTTATCAGTGATTTGTTCTGCTAAGAATAAAGCAAACAATGAGCCACCAATAAGAATCATGGGCAAGAAGAAATATACAATCACGTTGCTATTTAAACCAGCAGTTGTATAAATACTAATGAATCTTTGAGAACCACCAGCATTCAATGATTTAGTTAAAAGAATAGCTTGAGGATATGAAATCAATAAAGTTAAAATTCTAGTGATAACATTTAATTTTCTTCTTCCTTCAGGACCACTTTGACCAAGCTTTTGAACAGCAGGAAAGGCTCGAGTTTGTAATAATGACATTATCAAGCTGGCATTAATGAAGGGGCTAATACCAAGAGCCATTAGGGAGAAGTTTTTCAAACCACCACCACCAACAAGGTTCAATGTATTAAAGAATGTATCATTATTTAAGACTTCACTTTTTGCTATTTGCACGAAAGGAGCTTTAACAACAGTAGCAATTAGATAAATTGTTAAAAGCAACAAAGTATAAAGAAACTTTTTAGTAATATCTCTTGTACTTCAAAAGTTAACTCAGCCTTTTTTAACTTTTAATCAAAATTGATTCCATTTATAACTAAAGTTCTTAGTTGATTTCATATTACCCTCCTTTCGTGTAAATAAATATAAGTTTCTATATTTTAATATAAAAATTACAAAGTATTAATAATTAATAAAATAACTTATATATTTTAATACTAATGTTCGCTTTTAGCAAGAAATTAATTACATGAGTAGATTTTTTGTTTAGCAAAATATAAATAGCTTTTTTAAACCAAGATTATTAAATAAACTTTTTAATTTCGAGTCATGAATAACTACGTTTCGATATTAACTAGAGCATACAAAAATGAATAGATATATTAGTACTTCATGCTCATAAGATTGTCATACATTTTTTTAGAACTTAAGCCATACCTTTTTGTTTAATTCAACTATTTTATAGATAGTTTAGTTAATTTACATAATGGTAGTCTATCGCTTATAAACATTTACAAGTTGTCGTAAACTTTAAAAATCTAAACATAGAAAATGCACTTAAGTTTTAGGCCACAACAACAAAAAGCAAAGTACTTTATATTAATTTTAGTAAAATAAATGTGCACAAATAAATAAGGTGGTAAAGATGAAAAAAGCTCTCTTAATGATTTTAGGCCTTTGCTCAGCAGTTACAGCGGGCAATATTGCAGTTGTTGTAACAGCAAGTAAAAGTAAAGCAAATACAGATTCAAAAAATGAAACATATCTTGAAGATGATTTAGAAAGTGTTACTTTTGATGTAGAAAATAAAGAAAATATAAACGCAGATGAAATTAAAGTAAGCGATATTAAAGCATCAAATATTGATTCAAAAACAAAAGTTGAAATTGCTATTTTAACTAGAAACGCAGCTGAAGGATCAATCACAATTCAAGTTATCTTAAAACGTGATGAAGATAAAAAATTATTATTGACCAAGACTATTAAAGGTTTG
>CAMQBE010000043.1 GCA_946998935.1 uncultured Mycoplasma sp.
ATGTAATTAAGGGTTGAAAAAAGACAGATGAAATCTTAAATTTTGAAAAAAGTTGCAAAAGAAAAAATTGGAGAAGAAATTAGTAAGATTAAAGTGTTTATATTAGATGAGAAAGCATATCAACACGTTATCAAACACAAAACCATTAATAATTTCGATAATAAACCTAATTTCATAATCAATGGATACGATACAAATTTATATAATATGGAATTAAGTAATATAAATATTACAAATATTTCAGGCAAAAATCAAATTAAAATAATGTCTAAAATGTCGGTTAAAAACAATCCTGATATTTTTGTTGAAAAGGAAATAATAGTTGAAAGTGAATATTCAAAAGGCAAAAATTTTCATAATTTAAATGAAGACGAAATTAAAGCATATATCAGTGAACAATTAGCAAAAACAACAATTTATCCTAAATATTCAAAAGATAGAACATATATTGAAAAATTGAATAATGGAAAAATTTCTAATAAATCATTTTGATTAGAAAGCATAGACCATAATTTAAATTATAGCTTTGGGCTTTTATCAAAAGAAAACAATGATTACTATATTGAAGTAAAGGCATCTATACTGAATTGATTAGATAGTCCTTTTATAATTAAAAAAATTAAAATTGATTTTTCTAATTTAGGTATTGAAATTCTAAATGAAATGAGAAAAAATAATGGTCAAGATCCTTTGCCTGACGAAACTGCTCCAACTGCGACCATAAATGAGGAGGTTGAGCCTGACTTATCTATTGATAAATTTGTTGATACACCAACCGATGAGCATAAATCAACTTTTGCTCCACAATTAAATAACTTTTTAAATAAGGTTGCATATTTATATGCATGAGATGAAGATATATATAACGCAATGGCCGAAAATCCTGATAAAAAGCTTGTTCAATTTTATAATGTAAACAATTATGTTAAAAAATCAAATATATATTTCTTTGCTAATATTAAACCAATTCGTGAAAATCAAACAATTTACGTCTTTTCAAAACCCGAGTATAAAGATAATTTATTAACTGTTAAAATAACAGCTATATCATTGCAAGATTATAATGCTGGTTCTTTTGATCAAAGTAGAATGGCTTCTAAAAGAATTAAAATTAAAAAAGATAAATGAGGCAAGGATATCTTTGATCAATACATTAATTCTGTAAAAATTAATGAAGAAATAAAAAAGTTAAATTTAACATATGATTTTAAAAATAAGGAAACACTTGATAGCAAAGAAGTAAAGAAATGAGAATCTGATAAATTAAAAGAAAATTTAATAATAAATAATTTGCCCGCAGAGTATCAAATTATAAAAATTGAAACAAGTTCAAAGACTAAAAATAAGACCTTAACTTTGCTTCTATATTTCAAAAAGGGAGACATTGAATCAATTGTTTCCATGAAAATAAAGATTTCAAACTTTAAATCATAAAAAAGCAAAAAGTGTTCTAATGACACTTTTTTTATTTTTTTCATAAAATCCTATAAAACAAGCAAAAATATGAATTTTAAAAATTGCTTAGCAATTAAATAAACTAGTGGTTTTGTGCCTGCCTTATCAGTTATTTTTAAACAATAATTTGATAGAATTTATATTATAAATTTAAGGAGAAAATATGGTCGATGACGGATCAATTATTGCTAAAAGAGTTTTTAATGAATCATTTATTGTGTTTGATTTAATTTTTCTAACTCTAATGGTGAGCCTATTGCTATGAAGAAAAAAATACACCACTTTATTTCCTATAGGTTTTAATCTACTATTTTTTAGTCATAAATTAAAATTTTGGCTGTTCCTTATATTTTTATTTATTTTTGATAAATCAATCTTTTTAGCTGATCTATTTTTTGCATATTTTATATTTCTATAATTAGGGTTAAATTCTAAAACATTTAAGTCATCTAAGGAAATTTTCATATAACCAGCATTAATAAAATAAACAAATAGAATATTGTCAGTGATTTTATAATCAGCAACTATGAATTTCCGATTTTTAAAATATGAACTAGCTTCTATTTCAACTAATTTAAGAAATTCGCCAACTTCAATACTTTCTTCATGTTTATTTATATTCATGCTTATATTTACTACTGGAAATAACATTGGAATACTTGATAATACTTTCTTATTCATATTTTCCCCATTTTCCAAATTATATATTTTTTGGAAAGCGCCTATAGTATAGATATAAGAAAAATAAAAAAAGCCCACTTGGGCATTTGCTCTCTGAAAACTGAATAGTAATTATATGCTTCATTGAAATGTCTTAAATCCACATCTCTACTTTTAAATCGATCGATTTATTAGTATTTTTTGAAGTATGTGTAAAGACACTTCAATGAATTGCATTACTATTCAGTTTTTAAAGAACAACGCTCCTAAGTTGGAGTTTTTTTATTACCTTTTTTATTAATGTTTATATTTTTTAATAAAATTAAATTATGCGAGAAAATGGTTTTCCTTTTAAATATAGACTTGAAGAAGATTTAATAAAGTTTTACAATGAAAAAGCCACCTATGAAGGTATTAGTGGTAGATTAAAAACTATAGGAAATAAAGTGGTTGAATATGATTCAACAGGGCTAGGAAGTAGAATTATTAAAGTAGGAATAGACGAAATAACATATAGTTCTACAAGTACTTTTAGAGTTGAATATGTAGGTAAAAATAAAGTAGGATATGATTCTTCAGGTAAATTTATTATGAAAATTGGCGATAAAAATATTCGCTAATTTTTAATATTCTAAAATGACTAATATAACTATATAGTAGGATAATTAGTAAAAATTGTGCATAAATAGTAATCTTACAATTTCATATATTTAACATCAAAATCTTGTGAATATTTTTGAAAATCTTTTTGATTTAAAACAACTGATTCATCATTATAATTCGGACAAAAAATTAACTTGTCTCTATTTTGCAATTCTTCATCTATTAAATAAAAAACATTTGGGACATTTTTAATCATAATAAAAGGATTAACACAACCAGGTGTTACATTAAACATATTAAGTAATCTTTCAGGAGAAACAAAAGACAGTCTAGTTTCATTTAAACTTTCTTGTAATTGATTTAAATTAATACTTTTATCAGCAGGTAAAAGAACGTGATAGAAATGACTTTTGTTTTTATTTTGTAGCAATAAATTTTTGCAATGTTCACCTTCAATATTAGCTGTGTATTTAAAAGAATCTTCCATTGTTAATAAAGCAGGATGTTGGTAATATGAATAATTAATATTATGATCTTGAAGATATTTCTCTAATTCTTTATCTTTCACTTTTTACTCCTTAATTTAATAAATTAATGATACAAAAAAATCTAGCTTTAAACTAGATTAATTTTTAATACTTTGCTTTTTATTAACTGCTAATATCAAAGCAAAAATAATTGTTCAAGTAGCTATATTAGCAAGACAATATCAAGCATTAACATTTTTATTATTAAACATCATACCATTTAGCCCATAATCATACAAAGTCTTATCAGCAGTCATGTGAGCTATTAATTCACTTTGAATAGGTCTTGAAGCTACATCTTTTAAAGCTATTGTTAAAGAGGTATGAGGCAACATATTTAGAATATTGCTTAAAACATTTGGCATGATATTTAGAGGTATAAATGCACCTATAGCAAAACCAAATAATGAACCTAGTAATGATGATATTAAGCCGTATGTTGATTGTTTTCTTACATACGAAGTAATTCAAACAGTTATTAAGCTTCCTAATAAGCAGCCTATAAAAAGATAAACAATACTTAAAAGGATTCATTCAATTTTTAAGATGTCGAAATCTTTTCTTATAGCCATATAGGATATTCCTAATAAATACATGCCAAGAGTTATTAAAAAGTTAAAGATTAAGTTAAAGAATAAATAACTATATTTAATTTGTGAGCTTGTTAAAGGAGCGGAATTGAAATCAGTTACTATTTTCTTTTCATTATCTGAAACGATGATGCTGCACAAACCTAAAGCGGTAGTAAAACTAGCTGAAGATACTAAACCACTAAGCAAAGTAATATCTGTTAAGTATCTTGCGTAATCAGCATTATATTTTCCAATATTAGCATTATAACTACCTTGGATAACTCTAGCTATAACAACTAAGTAAATAAAGATAATCATTAATGGCGAAAGAAATGTGAAGAAAACATTTAGCTTGTTTTTGAAGAAAACTTTTAGATGTCTTTTAATTAAATAATTCATTTGACTCATTATAACTCACCTACTTTCTTTCCAGTAACATTTAAAAATACTTGATCCATATTACCCTTTATTAGTTCATAACTTTTATATATTTTTTTGTTATTTTCTATAAAGAATTGAGCATTTTTAAAATTGTCGAAATATACTGTAAGCAAGTTCATTTTGTCAAATTCATAATTAATTTTATTAGCTTTAAAAGTTTCTATAATCTTATCTTTTCATTCATCTAAAATTTCTATTTTTAATACCACTTTACCATATTTATTTTTTAACTCTATAGGTGTGCCTTCTTCTTTAATAACTCCATTATCAATAATGTAAATATAATCGCAATCATTAGCTTCTTCCATATAATGAGTTGTTAAAAAGATTGTGAGATTTTCTTTAATTCTTAAATCATTAATAACAGATCATACAAGCTTTCTGCTTACTGGATCTAGTCCAGTTGTTGGTTCATCAAGAATTAAAATTTTAGGTTTAGAAATTAAAGCTCTAGCTATATCAACACGGCGTTGTTGACCGCCTGATAATTTACCATAAGGTCTTTTTAATATGCTTTGTAATTCAAATTTATTTACTAAATCACTAATAATTTCTTCTATTTCATTTTTATTAAGTTTATATAAACCAGCTCTAAGTTTTAAATTATCTTTAACTAATAAATCATTATCTAAAACTGAATATTGATAAACCATGCCAAGCTTGCTTTTAATAGCTGTAACATCTTTATCTAAATCTAAGTTTTCTACATAAACTTTACCTGAACTTTTATCTAATTGCCCACTAATAATATTTATGGTTGTACTTTTACCAGCTCCATTTAGACCTAAAAAGCCAATCATTTTGCCTTTTGGAACTCTTAAAGAAATATTATTTACAGCTAAGACATCAGCTTTATTTTTATTATTCTTATAAACTTTGCTTAAGTTTTTTATTTCAATAGCTAAATTTTCTTCCATATTTACTCCTATAACTTTTTAATATAACATATAACATCTATAAAACTAAAAAAATATGGTTTTGACCATATTAATTTAGATTTGAAGTTAGATAACTTCAGCTACACCGTAATTATGAAATACTTCATTATTTTGATTATCTCAAATCAAGGTTACTAGATTAGGATAATCGATAAAAGGATTTCTTAATTCTCCCCCATAGTATTTTGCTAAACAACTATTTAAATTAACTTCAAAAGCATCAGGTTTATCATTAGCAGATCAATTTTTATAAGTGTCTAAAAATTCATTTTTAAAGTATGGGAATACTAGATCAAATACTTTGATTCCAGAGTAATTAGGACTTGTT
>CAMQBE010000044.1 GCA_946998935.1 uncultured Mycoplasma sp.
TGACATAAAAAGACAACTCCTTTCGAAATTGTCTCCATATTTTCGAGCAGTTTAATTTTAAATTCTTTTACTAAATTTTTTATTTCAACTATTTCATGAAGATTTTCATATTCTTTTGGCTCAATTCTGGCAAATTCTTTAATTTTTTGCTCATGTTGGGTCAAAGAATTAGCAAAATTATCAATAAATGAACTTAGTGGTTTGGTTGGTTATTATTCATACTCAAATTATATAGTATTAAATTTCAATTTGTATTTTTGTCCACACATTTAGTGCTAAAAATAGTAATAATCTTAACCATTTATCTCTTCACTTTTTATTAAAATTCAATCTAATTTTTACATGAAATTTTAAAAAATATGGAATGCTTCTTATGTTATACTATAACTATATACAATGCAAGTAAAACATAGTATATATATACTTTTAGGAAAGAGGATTCATTTTATGACTAAAAACAAAAAAATTTTAGTGGGTTTAAGTACATTATTTGTACCCACATTTACAACCATCCCTATGGTTTTAACTAGTTGTAAGACAACAGAAGAGGGCAAAAAACTTGCAGTTCAATCATATTCAGATCAAGTACTTAAATTACTCTCAGGCGATATTACAGTTGGTGGAGCTTGATCTGATGTTAGACAATTTGCAAAGAAAGATTGAGATAAAATAGCAATAATTGGTGCAACTGACCCAATCTCGAATGATGGTGTTCAAGCCAGAGAAAATTTGAAGGACGATGATATTAAGGGCGTTCAAAATCTATTAATTAGTGCTATTAAACAAGCCAATGCTGATAAAGCAGCTAAAAAAGAAACTGACTTAACATACAAGGATAAAAATGGCAAATTACAAAGTATGTTTAAAATTTATAACCACGACGGTTATGCAAAAATTGGCTATGATGCTACTATCACAACTAGTGATGGAAAGCAAAAACCAGCTTATGCTAAAAAGCCAGAAACTGGTGGCGACTATTTTGCGATAGACGCATCTAATAAAGTAACATGAAAAGGTACTAAACCATTCAAGATTCAATTTATTCCTTCATCTGATCCAGCACTTGTTGGTTCAGTAACTAAAGGTTTACAAAAATGAATGAATGCACAATTAAATAAAGCAGATGGTGAAGCTATCGAAATCTCTGTTTCAACAAATTATGAAGCGCTAGGTCAATTCCTAAAAGCTGGAAGTCAAGACGTAGGATTTTTACCTGTTGGTACCTGAGCTGATAAATGCCCAGAAACTAAATTTATTTTAACATCAGGTAGAAGAGTACAAATTGTTGACCCTTATGTAGCAGTTGATAAAACAACTATTCCAGCATTTAGTGACGAAAAACTTCTTGTTAATGCTATAAACAATTATCGTACTTTTAATAAGTCAAAAGACATAGCAGAACTTGATTGAGTTTATATAAATAATGACAGGAGTAAAAACCCTAAAGATGTTGCTGAAGGCTATCCAAAAGAACTTAAGGATAAAGTTGATGAATTAGCAACTAGTGGTAATTTACCTATTGTTGGTTATTACAGATCATATATTTATGCTAAAAAAGGTTCAGAAATTGAAAAAATAGTGTCAAAAGCTTTAAAGGAACAAGGTTCAAATTGAAAACTAAAATGAGATGAAGTTAAAAAACACATTATTTTAGGTTTTAGTGGAACCACTTCATCAGCTTCATATATTTATCCAGAAAAATGATTTGCAAAACACTTTGAAGGCTTTGAAAGTTTTGTTAAATCATTAGATTAATAGAATTTTAAAAAAACTTATGGAACAAAAAAATAATATCAAAATTGACGCTCTTAAAACGCAGGGCTATACTGATAAATTGCACAGCGAAGATTGACCAATTGAATGAGTTAATGTTTCTAAAACCTATCCAAACGGAACAAAGGGCCTAATTGATGTCAATTTGAAAATTAATCAAGGTGAATTTGTTGCTATCATTGGCCTTTCTGGTGCTGGTAAAACAACCTTGTTAAAAACTATCAATAAAATCAATCCAATTACTGCTGGAACTCTAAAAGTTGGGCCTTATGATGTTACTAACTTAAAGGGTAAAAAACTAAGAAAATTTAGAACCAAAGTTGGTATTGTGTTCCAAGGTTATAATTTAATTGAAAATGTGTCAGTTATGCAAAATGTTTTAACTGCTCGTCTTCCACAAATGAACTGATTTAGAGCTTTTTTCGGTTTAGTCAAAAAAGAAGACATCAACATCGCTTATGAATCATTAGCTAAAGTGAACATTCTAGAAAATGCTTATGATTTAGCCAGAGACCTAAGTGGTGGTCAAATGCAACGTGTTGCGCTCGCTCGTACTCTTGCACAACGTCCAAAAATAATCCTAGCTGATGAGCCTGTTGGGGCGCTTGACCCCATCATGGCCAAAAACGTTATGGATGGGTTTTTGTTGGTCAACAAATTAGATAATATTACAGTGGTAGCAAACTTACACCATGTAGACTTGGCATTACAATATGCTGATAGAATTATCGGAGTTAAAAAAGGAAAGATTGTTTTTGATGGAACTTGGGATCAAGTTAACTATCAAGTTTTAAAAGACATATATGGCAATAATCTTGAACAATTTGATGAAGAACAATTTTCTGAAACACATAGAAAAAGAAAATTGGTTCAGGACGAAATATTAGAAAAAGTTAAAAGGGCAAAAAATGCAAACTAATAGCTCTTCAAGTCCTGTTGATAATAAAACAATAGCTTCAAAAAAAGCTAAATTAAATCTATCTTTTGAGAAAATTAAAAATTACTTTAATCCTAGTTTTATAGACATAAACGGACAAAAGGTAACCAAAAAATTTCCTTGAATTAAATTAATAAGCTTTATTTTTACGCCCATTATTTTGATATTGCTAATTGTTTGAATGAAGCCAGATTTTCAACTATTTAAGCCGTTTATTAACTCACTTAAACACTTTTTTGATATTAATAAAAATATCAAAATAGGCGCTCAAGAAATAACACCTTTATACACTTTTAAATGAAGCTTAAAATTACTTTGAAAAACAGTAGTTTATTCAATATTAGGAACTTTTTTTGGAATTATTATAGCAATACCAGTCTCATTACTGTGCTCTAAAAATTTCATAAAATCACCATGAATTTATAACCCTATCAGAATGTTTATGTCAGTAATCAGAGCATTTCCACCATTAGTGCTTGCTTATATTTTATTTTTGATTGTATCAAAAGACTTAGCTGCAACTATTGCTATTGCACTATTTGTGTGCTCAATAATGACTAAGTGATTATATGAAGATCTAGACACCTACGATGTTAGTTCATACTATTCAGCTCAATCTATTGGTAATACTAAGACTATCGCTTTTAAAAACACAATCTTCCCTTATTTAGTTAAAAGAATCGTTTCATATGGATTTTATTCATTTGAAATGGTTGTGAGATTTGCAGCAATTTTGGGTGTGGTTGGTATTTCTACAATTGGGTGATTGCTTAATCAATTTACAAATATTCCAGAAAATTTTTCGCACGCATCAATTGTTATTTGAGTATTAGTTAGTTTTATGGTTTTACTAGAGGTATTAAATTTTGTTATTAAAAAATATCTCTTAGAAAAAAATCCCAAACGAGCTAAATTAGATACATCTAAACCATTAAATAATCAAATTGAAGAAATCAAAAAACAAAAACCAAAAGATTGAATAGCTAAAATAATTATTGGTGTTATTATCCTTACTTTGATAATAGTTGCAATGATCCAAATCGACTGAGGCATTGCTAATTCAACTAAACAAAGATTTTTTGGCCAAGGAATTAAAAATCTTTTTGTAGATATTGAATGAAGTTTATTTTTTAAATGAGACACTGGTGACAATCCTATCCAATTAGGATTTGATGCCTTAGCACTTGCCGTGCTTTCATCTATGATCGGTTTACTTTTTGCTTTAATTTTTGGCCTACTTGCATCAAAAAATATAGTTAGTGCATGAATAGCATATCCATTTAAATTATTTATTATATTAATCAGAGCAATTCCTGTATTTACTTTTGGTTTTCTATTTCTTATATTATCAAAAGATTCAATTTTGTTTGCTGGAACACTAGCACTAGGAATTCACTCTATTGGTATGCTTGGCAAACTAATTAATGAGGCAATCGAAAAGATACCTAAACATGTTTTTGATTCGTTAAATTCATTAGGTTTAAATTGATGGCAAAAAATTAGATTAGGTGTATTTAAGCAAATTATGCCATACGCTATTTCAAACTTTTTATACCGTATTGAACTTAATTTTAAGTCAACAGTTGAACTTGGTGTTGTGGGTGCTTGTCCATTTGGTTTTCAAATGGCGGTGTATTCACAAGATTATCAACAATGAGGTCGTTTAATGCCTTACTTGATAGTAACCTTAATAATATTGCTTGTTTTAGAACAAATTTCGAATTTATTTAGAAAGAGATTGTTGCAAGGTTACTGGCTTAGCCAAGAAAATTGAATATTCAAAAAAATAGCTGAATGAAAACTTATAAATGCTCTTTCTATTGCTAAAAGTAATCATATTAGTTTTACTAACTCACAAAAATGAGCAGATTATGCTCTGGCTAAATCTAAATTTTTAGCACTAACAACATTGATATATAACCAAAATAACCCAGGTACAGTTATTACTAATGAAATTTATAATGATTTAAATGCAAGTCGCAAACTATATTTAACCTCCGTTCAACAATATAAAAAGCAAATAAATCAAGAAATAAAATCTTTACGAAAAAACAGTTATTTAAATGCTTTTAATGAATCTGCTAAACACATAAACAAATTACTAATAATTAAAAGACATAAAATTGCTAAAAAATCTGCTTATTATGCAGTACAAAAATATTTTGACTCATTTGTAGAGTGTTAGAAAAAAATATATCTGTTCAAAAGATCTAAGACTGCAATAGTTTTAGGTCTTTTTTATTTGCACATTAGTATACAATTTAATTTTAGATTTTGTTAATAGAAAGAATTCATTGTAATATGATAAATATTTTGTAAATGATAAATACTTATCTTTTCCAGGTTTTGAAGACAAAAAATATTTTGAAAAAATAGGTGTTGATTTACCTACACTTGAAAAAGGTGACCAATTATTTTATAGTGAAAATACTGGAGCTAATTACCATTTATCATATAAAGAACATAGCGAAATAATTAAAAGACTTCAAGAAGTTCATAAAGATAGTTATGGTGCATATAAGAATTGAAGTTCAGCAATTCAGTTAAGAGATAATAATTTGAAACTTTTAAACAATCAACCTACTAACAGCAAAATTATAATTCGGTCATTTTTTGTTAATGATCCTAACAATGACCTGTTATCAAATGAGACTGATATACTATGTGGGCCTTAAATACAAAACAGGAAAATTTATTGAAAGAGAAACAAACGTAATTTAGTCTATATTACATCCAAATACATCCAACAAAAAATACACCGGCTTATTACAATAGCTGATGTATTTTTTAT
>CAMQBE010000045.1 GCA_946998935.1 uncultured Mycoplasma sp.
CAGCATTTTTAGCTAATGCACGCATGATAGCTACACGTTGTTGTTGACCACCAGACATTTGAGCTGGAAACTTGTACATTTCTTCTTCCATGCCAAACTTTTTAAACAATTCAACAATATCAACTTTTTTAGATGGATCTTTTTGTAGATATGCTCCAGTTTCAACATTGTCATAAGCACTTAAATTTTCTAATAAGTTATAGTTTTGGAAAATGAAACTTACATGGTCTCTTCTAAACTCTGTTAATCTAACGGTTGTTAAATATGGCAAGTTTTTATTGCACACAACAACTTGACCTTTGGAAGGTCTATCAAGACCAGATATTAAATTTAGTAATGTACTTTTACCACCGCCAGATACACCGAAGATAAGCATTAATTCGCCTTTATTTACATCAATACTTACATCTTTTAATACACGCGTAACGATGTTACCATTTATATAATATTTACTTACATTTTTAACTTCAATAACTTTACCAGGAGTATTTTTATCATCTTTATGTTCATCACCATGACGATGATGTTTTTCTGCTCTTTTAAGCATTTTAAGTACTTTACGAGGAACAACAATATTCTTCTTATCACTATCTCTATCTAGAATATCAAAAACGTTTTCGGTTGTAACTTTTTCGTCAGTTTCTAATTCCAAATCATGAAGTCTACTATCAACTAAAGCTTCAGCTTTTTGAATTTCAGCAAGACTTGGGCTAATTGTTTTTTTAGCTTTTTTAGGCTTGCTTGATTTTGGCTTACTGCTCTTTGCAGTAGGCTTTTTGGTAGATTTTGTAGAAAACTTTTTTTCTTCAGTTACATCTTGTTTTAATTGTTCATCAAGAGGGTTTTTATTTTCATCAACCATATTATTTTCCTTTCAATAAATCAACTGGTTTCATTTTTGAAATTGAAACTCAAGTTAGGATTGAAGTTAACGTAAAGATACCAAAGATAATTAATGAAGTTACTAGTATATGTCATCATTTTAATGCCAGTGGTAAGGCAATCGATGAGGACATTAATAGAATGAAGTTAAAGGTATATACCATCAACATAACAATTGGTATCGAGATGATAATTGCCAGTAATATAAATGGAATGTATACGCCAAAGAACATCTTTAATTTTTCTCTTTGATTATATCCAAGGATTGACCAAATAGCAATGTTCTTTTGGTTTTCTGAAATCATGATTGTTGACATGATAATAAGAATAATCAATGAAATGATGAAGCTTAAAGCAATAATTGCAACACTAATTTGTGTAATAGTATCACCAATTTGTGAGGTAAATCCGACTTCAATATCTTTAGAGTCAATTGATGAACCTAAAAGGATATAAAGTTTATTTTCATAAATAGATGAGAATCTTTCAATACATGCTTTAGCATCTGTTTCTTTTACATTGTCGTATTTGCTTTGATCAAATTTCTTATAGTTACCATATGTTATAAATGACATGATTTCATCTTGATTTAGTGCTAACCTTTGAGCTAATAAACCATTTTGAGGATGATATATTTCATCAAACATAGATTTAATAGTATTCAAAGGTATACCAGTTAAATCGAAACCATTATAACCAGATCAATATCCACTAATTGAATACAATCCAGCACTATCAGTAACTTGACGTGGAGTTGGGGCATTAGTTAATACACCATTAAATGGTTTATAACCAGCTGGAGCATTTAACTTATCAAAGCCTATTAATTTATTAGCTACATTTTGTGTTGTAATTAATTCATTATTAATATATGTAGGGTTTATAGCTATAACTTCGAAAATAGGATTCTTTTCTGCTGTTATCTCTTTACCTATGGCTTTATAAATCTTGTTAGCATATCTATCAACTTTGTTATCAATTTGTAATTCAACTTTGCTACCAATATTCCAGTGATATTTCTTAGCAGTTACTTCGTTGATAACTAATGGATATGCATCTTTAATTTTGTATTTATATAACAA
This sequence comes from uncultured Mycoplasma sp., assembly GCA_946998935.1. Lineage (GTDB taxonomy): Bacteria > Bacillota_I > Bacilli_A > Mycoplasmatales > Metamycoplasmataceae > Mycoplasmopsis. The sequence continues at coordinate 1,965 of CAMQBE010000045.1, forward strand.
GTCATATAAGTTATTTTTGTTTTTATCAATTAAAGTTATAAACTTGCTATCTTTTTGATAACCATATATCTTGAAGTTTGCATTTGGACTTGAAGCTTTTAAATAAGTATAAGGTTCATCATGATTTTTATCTAAGAACACACCGCCAAATGAAATATAGTAATCATTTACAGGTCTACCATTTAAATTAGCTTTATCAGCTAATCAATAATCATTAGAATTAGTATTATTAATACCTTTGTATTCAAATTTTGGATCATCTATATAAGCTGTAATTTGTTTATAACCTTTTACCAAAAAGTTTCTGAATTCATCACGATGTTGACCTGCACCGGTGGCTATAGATTCCATCTTGTAATTTTTAGTAACTGGATCATAGTTAGCTCATTTGAAAATACCTTGTTTTTCATATGGAGAGTGATAGTACTTGAAGAATCCAAGTTTATTATTATCTTTGTCCACATATGACATAGCATGAGTTATAGGATCAATTACAAAGTGATTACCATCTTTGCCTTTATCTTGAGTTCTTTCAAGTTCATAACCTATAGTGTCACGGATTCTATCAATTTTAGCTTTTTGGGTATCTGGCATACCATTATAAGCCACTTGTCATGGGTCAGCAGCTACACCAGCTGAAACATTAACATTAACTGAGAATTGACTTAAGATATGTGAATCAAGAGCTTGAGGATTACCATTTTTACCACTGCCATTTAAAACACTTGAATAACCAGGTTTAAAGTAATCAGCTTTTTCACGGTTACCTTCGTTTAATTCACCAAGCGGTGTATATATATTGTTATTTAAATCATCACTGTAGAAGCTCTTGTAAGCACCACCTTCAATAGTTGGACTATCAAGGTCGACTTTAAAGGTGTAATGTCTATTTTCATAAGTTTTATCAATAGTATCTTTGAATACTCTTGAGTTGGCTATACCAAACATTGTGGCTATACCAGTAAGCATAACTGACAAACCAAATGACATAAGTTTTCAAAAACCTTTTCAAGCTAGTATAAATGAGAAACGTTTTTTAACATTAAACTTAGAAATGCTTCTTTGGTAAACTTTGAAAGTTTTTGAAGTAGGTACTGTATGAACATTAGAAATAAGTTCAACAGGTTTGTGTCTTAATGAAATTCAGGTAACTACAATAATCAATGCTGACATACCCGAGAAAGGTAAGAATACTGTGAAGAACAATGCAAAGAAGTCAAATGGAATTCATTCTTTTTGCAGCGTCCAATAGTTAGAGAATATATTCAATAACAACAATTGAGCCCGATTACCTACCACATATCCTAGAATACCGCCGACAAGCGATGTAACCATCGCAAAGGCTGTTAATGATAAAGCAATTTGAATAGGTTTATAACCTTGAGCTACTAAGATACCTAGAACTTTATTTTTATTATCAATATATCTTTTAATGATGAATATTGTTGAAATAGCAACTAAGATAACAAGCACACTCATAAGACCTACCGTTGAACCACTGACTGCTTTAATCAAGCCATCAACAGTTGAAATACGAATAGCTCTTTCTGGGTTAACAGGGTCAATTTCTTTAGTTAAGAATACCCGTTGCAACTTATTAGAATCACTAATAGAATCATTAACTATTTTAGTGATTTTATCTTTCAATTGATTATCACTCATATGAGTGATTTTTTTATCGTTTTTAACTAATAATGCTTTCTTAACAACATTACCAACATAACCTAAATGAATACGTGCAAAACCATATTTATTTACATATACTAAAGCTTGATTTGAAGTATCTACCATTAAGTGATTTTCATCAACAACAGGATACATATAATCAACTGTGGTGTCTTGACCAATGATAATGAATTTAGTGCCATTAACATCAATAATAAACTTAGAATCTAATGCATCAATTAAAGCTAATAATTCAAGTGGGTTTGAAGGAATCTTACCTGTATAAATAGCTTTATCATTTTTAGCTAAATAAGCATAATTTACTTTTGCTAAGTAACTATTTGCATTACTAAAGACAATGTCTTTCATGTCTTTAGGTTCAACAATTGAATTTAATGCACCGTAGATAAAATCTAAGAAATTAATGCCAAATATTTTGCTTGATTCTTTATCTTTATTTTTGGTTAGATAATCAATTTTTGCTCCATCCATTACTAAGGTTTCTTCATTCTTTAAATCTAAAGGAATTAATGAAGTATCTTTGGTAGCGAAGGCTTGTTCAAAAATTTGACAAAGAGCTTTATATTCTGGAGTTTTTTCATCAACAAGTTTTTCTAAATCTGTTATCTTGTTCATTAATAAACCGGCAATATTACCCTCTTCGCTTCCCGGTTTAGCTTTTTGGTCAGCTAAATATGAAATGGTTATTTCAGGGAATAAAGCTCTTAAAACTGGATGCACTAAAGCTTCAGATAAACCAAAAGCTTGAACTGGAATTACTGGGCTTATAACATTAGATAAATTGATTACTTGATATCTAAGGTCAAAGAAGTTTTTGGTTGATAGATAATTTTTTATAAAACCATTTATAGCATAATAGTACACACCGTTAGTTTTAGTAGAACTATAGCTATATTTTTTACTTGCAGCAATGAAAGCAAGTTGTTGAGTTAGCATAAGTTTATTATCTAAAACTCATTGTTTGAACTTAGGATTATTAGCAATAAAGTTTTTAATTTGAGGATTTTTGAATTCTCCATTTTTTTCTACTTCAAATAATTTACTATTAGGTAAATCTGCTAAAACTTTTGATAATCCAAAGTTAGTACTTTCAACAAAAGGAATATTGTCATCTTTATTGATTTCTTGCATTATTGCAAGAATATCTGCATTCAATGATAAAGCTAAGAAATCTGTAACAAATTTATTTGATTCTTTAAAATCTGCATCTTTATTTGTATACATAAGCATTCATGGCATATACATTGAAAATGCTTGTGCGCCTAAGGCATAAATATTATTTTTAGGTGTTGCTGTGGCTGAAGATAGCAAACTATTTAATGTAACTCAAGCAGCATTCCCGTCTTTATGATTCATTAAATCATTGATGAAATCTGAGCCACTTTTATCCTTATCTTTTTCGATAAAGTCAATGCCACCCTTAGTTTGATTAATAAACATTAATAGATTATTAATTTTTTCTAATAGTACTGTCTTATTGTCCTTTTCGTTAAAAATGCCATACTTAGCTAATGATTCTTTGTAGCTTTCTTTTAAGGTTAAAATTTCAAAGTTTTTATCATCAATAGCATCAACTGCGCTTCTAATTTCAATTAGATCTTTTTCAATAGTATAG
>CAMQBE010000046.1 GCA_946998935.1 uncultured Mycoplasma sp.
TCTTCTGCTAATTTTTGTAAATCAGAAGGGATTCCAATTTCTTTAGCATTTTCTTCTGGTTTACCGTCAAATTCATAAGCTTTCATTTCAACAAGGTCAACTAAACCTTTGAATTGAGCTTCTGAACCAATAGGGATTTGAATTGCAACACCGTTAGCATTTAAACGGTCTTTAATGGTTTTAACTGAGTGGAAGAAATCAGCACCAGCTTTGTCCATTTTATTAACATAAACTATACGAGGTACATGGTAAGTAGTTGCTTGTCTTCAAACAGTTTCAGTTTGAGGTTCAACACCACTTTGGGCATCAAGTACAGTAACAGCACCGTCAAGTACACGCAATGAACGTTCAACTTCGACAGTAAAGTCAACGTGACCTGGGGTGTCAATAATGTTTATTCTTTTACCTTTTCAAAAGGCAGTAGTAGCAGCTGAGGTAATGGTAATACCACGTTCTTTTTCTTGATCCATTCAGTCCATTTGGCTAGCACCATCGTGTGTTTCACCAATTTTGTGAATTTTGTGGGTGTGAAAAAGAATTCTTTCTGTAGTGGTAGTTTTACCTGCATCAATGTGGGCCATTATACCGATGTTACGGTAATCTTCAATTTTATATTCTCTTGCCATAATAATTCCTTAGACTTTAGATTATCATCTGAAGTGTGCAAATGCACGGTTTGCTTCGGCCATCTTGTGTGTATCTTCACGTTTCTTGATTGATCCACCAGTTTTGTTTGATGCGTCAATGATTTCGTTAGCTAAACGAACATCCATTGTTTTTTCGTTTCTTAAACGAGCGTATTGAACTAACCATCTTAATGATAAAGTTTGTTGTCTACGTTTTGAAACTTCTGTAGGAACTTGATAGTTAGTACCACCAATTCTACGAGTTCTTACTTCAAGTTGAGGGGTAATGTTATCCAAGGCAGTTTGGAAAACTTCTAAAGGATCTTTGTTTGTTTTTTCTTTAACAATATTAAAAGCTGAATAAAGGATATCTTGGGCGATTGATTTTTTACCATCTAACATAATGGTGTTAATTAATTTAGTAACTAATACAGAGTTAAATACTGGATCAGCTAAAACTTCTCTAATAGGAGCAGATTTTTTTCTTGACATATATACTTCCTCTTTTCTAAATTAATTATTTTTTAGCAGCTTTTGCTGCTCCGCCTTCGCCTTTTTCTTTCTTAGTACCGTAAAGACTACGTCCTTGTTTACGGTTAGCAACACCAGCTAAATCTTGTGTCCCTCTAACGATATGATATCTCATACCTGGAAGGTCCTTTACTCTGCCTCCGCGGATTAAAACAACTGAGTGTTCTTGAAGGTTATGTCCTTCGCCTCCGATGTAGGCATTAACTTCGTACCCATTTGATAATTTAACACGAGCAAACTTACGTAATGCTGAGTTAGGTTTTTTAGGAGTCATTGTAGCTACACGGGTACATACACCACGTTTAAATGGTGAAGGTAACTTGAATGACTTTTTAGTTAAAACGTTAAAGTTGTAGCTTAAAGCAGGCGCGTTTTGTTTACGCACTTTATCAACCCTACCGTTGTTAACCAATTGGTTCATTGTAGGCATATAATTTTCCTTTCGTTTGTTTTATATAATGTCCTATTTTATTGCTATATAAAAAATATAGTGAAACTATTATATAACAACTCTGCCGTGTGTATCATATTTTTTTAATTATTTTTTTAAGCTAAAAAATGATAAATAAAATGCACTTTTTCAAGCACATTTTAACAAGCTAAAGCTTACTAAGCTTCGTATTTATCAGGGTGTTCTTTCATCATTTTTTTGATAAATTCTTTTTTAGGCAATTTACCATATTTATCCATTAATGAGACGCATTCGTCTAATTCTTTATTTGCTCATTTTTCATCTTCAAAACCACTAACTTTAGTTGCACCTTTTTTCTTCCAGTTCTTGTAATTAGCAAAAAATGTTTCAATGTTCATTAAAAATGGTTCTGGTAAATCAGTTAATTTTTGAATATTATCTAAACGATAATCATCATCGTGAACTGCAATTAATTTAGTATCAGTTTCACCTGAATCAATCATTTTCATTGCGCCAATAACACGCGCATTTAAAACAACGCCTGGTGTAAATTTTTCTGGTGAATAAAGTAAAACATCTAATTCATCACCATCTCAATCTAATGCTGTAGGAATAAATCCATAGTTGCAAGGGTAGACAAAATCTCCTCTCAAAATACGGTCTACATGGATTAATCCATCTGCACGGTCATATTCATATTTAATGTTTGATCCACTTGGGATTTCAACTTTCATTTGTACTATTTTAGACATAATTCAATGATAATACAAAGGATTAAAAAGGCACAAAAAAACTCCAAGTATATAACTTGAAGTTAAGACAAGAAGCCTATTTAATTTCTTTTTTAGCAGCTTTAGCTGTTGGTTTTTTGGTTGCTGGTTTTGAAGTAGGTTTAGTAGTTTCTTTTGCAACTGGTTCAACTTTTTTTACTTCTTTAACAGCAACTTTAGGTTCGTCTTTTTTGTTTTTTTGTTCATTAACAAATAAGTCTAAACGTGATGATTTTCTAGCACCTTTATTTGGGTGGAAAACACCTTTAGCAACAGCTGTAGCAATGATTGAGTGAGCTTGAGCAACTAATTCAGTTGCTTTAGGATCTTTAGCAATAACTGCTTCTCTGGCTGCACGAATAGCTTTACGAACTCTAGTTTTCATAGCATTGTTTCTATCTCTGTTTTCAGCGATTTTAGCAATGTTTTTTACTTTAGATTTAATGTTTGCCATTGTAAATAAGCCTCCCTTTTTCTAGTATTGTTAGTCTGTCTAACTTGAAAAATCTTTTTTATTATAGCATAATAAGCTTTTAATGGAAATAATTATTTTCTTATAAGCGAATAAAAACGCATAATGAAATAATAATATAATTTCTTGTGCTTAAAAGCTTAGAATTTAATCTCAAATGTTTAAGATTTCAAAGAAGAAAAATGTCCAAAAAAGTAAAATTCCCATCTCTTAAAATATGGTTTATCGTACTAATATTACTTGCAAGTGCAATGCTAATATTGATAAATGTTGAAAGCCTTGTTGCTGCTCGATATTGACAAAAAGCTCATAATGGCCCAGAAGTAAGCAAACTAACAGAAAATGAGGCTAATTTTTTTGATGGTTGAACCTACGGTTTTAATCTTTTTAAAATGTCTAAAGCATTAGATGATTCATATCATAACACTGCCAAATATTTTGCAAAATCAGCTGAAGTAATAGGTGCTTTAAATACTTTCAAATATGCTAGAGCTGCTGTAATTTCAGGTTGAATCTTTAATATTAACGCCCTAGCTATAGCTGCAATTATCTTATATAAAGGTATAGTAAGCAAAAACACAATAGCTTTATCCTTGTCAATAGTTTCAATTGCTCTTGCAATTTTATTAGCTATTGTTTCATTAATACGATGAGCGTATAAAGTTGAACTACCTATGACTTCAGAACAAGGTAAAGCAGTTTTATTTAGTTTGCCAATAACAATCTTTATATTCAATTTATTTACTTTAGGTATTGCTAGTGCAGGATTAGGTCTTTCAATTGCCAAAAAAATTAACTAATTACTCTATAGAATAGAAGAAAGTGTCTTTTAGAGATATAAATCTAAAAGGCATTTTTTATATTAAAAAAGTCACCTGACAAGAGTGACTTTGATTAAATGTAATATCTTACTTTTTGATTTCTTTCATACGTGCTGATTTACCTTGACGTTCAGCCATGTAGTAAAGTTTAGCTCTTCTAACTTTATTTGAACGAACAACTTCAATAGCTGCAATCATTGGTGAATTCAATGGGAAAGTTCTTGTCACACCAATACCAAATGAAATTTTTCTAACTTTAAATGTTTCGCGTGTACCTGATTCTTTTTTAGCAATTACTAAACCTTCAAAGATTTGGATACGTTCCTTAGCGCCTTCACGAATACGAACGTGAACTTTAACATTATCACCAACTTTAAATTCTGGAAAGTCTGTACGTAATTGACTTGCTTCAACTGCTTCTAATAATTTATTTCTCATTTTTAATCCTTTCAATAATATCTGGACGATTTTTTAATGTCTTTTGATATTGTGCTTCCTTTTTCCATTTTTCAATTTCAGCGTGGTTACCATTCACAAGAACTTCAGGAACTTCCATTCCTTTATATACTCTTGGACGAGTATATTGAGGATAATCTAAAAGTCCTATTCCTTGAAATGATTCATTAGTATAACTATCTTCTTTAATAACGCCTGGCACCAATCTAATGATTGAGTCAGCCATTACCATAGAAGGTAATTCGCCACCAGTTAAAACATAATCACCAATTGATAATTCTATGTCTACTAAATTAACAACTCTTTCATCAAAGCCTTCATAACGGCCTGAGATAAAAGTTATTTCTTTTTGTTTAGCTAATTCATTAGCAACTTTTTGATCAAATTTTTTGCCTTGTGGGCTTACAAGAATTTTGTAACCACCACGCTTTTTTAAGCTATCTAAGGCTAAATCAATTGGTTCAACTTGTAGCAACATACCTGAACCGCCGCCAAAAATTTCATCATCAACTTTTTTGTGTTTATCTTTAGTAAACAACCTAAAATCAACAACATTAATTTCAATAAGTTTTTTTTTCTATAGCCTTCGCAATAATAGATTCATTAATAAAAGGCTCATAGTAATTTGGAAAAAGAGTTAAAAAATTAATTTTCATTATTTAGTAGCTTTTTTAGCAGTTTCTTTTTTAACAGCAGGTTTTTTAGCAACTTTAGTTTCTTTTTTAGCTTTAGGAGCTTTAACTTCAGCTACTTGATTAGAAGTTTTATTCTTCATTAATTTTTCATAAAGTTTGTGAGCTTTGAATAAGTTTTTAACAGTGATAGTCATTTGTGCACCGTTGTTTACTCATTTTTGAGCAAGAGCTTCGTCGATAACAAATTCTTTTGAATGAGGACGATATTGTCCAATAGCTTCAATAAATTTACCATCACGAGGAGCACGTTCATCAGCAGCAACAATTTTGTAGCATGCGTTGAATTTATCACCTAAGCGTTTTAATCTTAATTTAACCATAGGTTTAATTTTCTCCTTAAAATAATAATTTGTCTGTTAAGCGCAAGTGCTTGACACCAAGCATAATTGCATAGATATTTTAATATATATTTTTTATATGCAAAATAAAAAAATAGAAATTCTACCA
>CAMQBE010000047.1 GCA_946998935.1 uncultured Mycoplasma sp.
TTAGAAAGCTACATTAGTGCTCACAAAGATGAATTAACAACCGAACAAGTTGACGCTGCTCAAGCTCAAATCGATAAGTTTACTAAATTAATCGAAGACAAAGATTACGATGCTATTCGTGAAAACATTCTTGAATTCGAAAAAATGTACGACGATTTAAACAATGGATCAAACAATAGTGCTGATGGTTCATACACAGAAGAAGACGCTCAATAATAAAAATAAATCATTAAAAGCCTCATTAATTTAGAGGTTTTTAATTTTGCCTTTTTTAACTACTCTATAGAGTAAAACAAAAAATAGCCAAGTATCTAACTTGACTATAATTTAGTAATTATTATTTAATTTTATAATCAATAAATGTCATATCATGGTCGCTTATTAAAGCACGAATTAGATATAAAAGATCATCACTATTTTTAGTATTTTCTTTACTTGCTATAGACAAGTCATAAGCTTCTTTTTTGTTTAATCTACCATCATCAAAAATTTTTCAAAGTTGACTTCTCATTTTAAAGCCCGCTTCAGCTTCTTGTTCATCAATGAAATCTATTTTGCCTCTTTCATTGAATAAAATCTTGTCATAACTATTAGCATACGTGCCAACTTGATGAGTACCTAAAGAGGTTTTATATTTAGCTGCATTTGATGAAAGATAAATGTTTTTATAATTTTTAGCATCATCAAATAATTTTGCATTTTCGGTTTTAATATTTGTATCGCCAAAAAAGATTTGGCTAACTTCTTTAGAAGTCATATTTTTAAAAGTGTCAAAGGTTGAATCTAAATGTTTAGCTTCATAAACTTCTTGATTTCCTTGCCCTTTATATTCGCTATTGAAACCCTCTTGTTTTTTATCTTTTTTTGTTTTAGGATCAATTGCCACGCCTGGGCTATCTAGATGTCCTGACATAACTTGAATAAATTGTTTATTGTATATGTCTTCAAACATTGCGCAACCTATAGGTCTAACATAATACCTATTTGGTGCTACTGGGCTCAAATCTTTTGCATAGTATTTACCATTATCGAAAGCAATAGGTTTAAACTTAGCTTTGTTGTAAATAATTGCTGTTTCTTCCATAACATCTTTATTGTGATAATTATTAATAGCTGTTCCACTTATTTTAGGTCAAGCATTGTCACTATTTATACTATCAAAATTATTTTCTAGGCCTGTTTTTAAATCCACTTGACTTGATGTAGATAAAAAGTCATATTGATATCAATTATTTTTATTTTCTTTTCTAGCTAAATTATTTAGTTCGTCGACGATATATTTAACTGCTTGGTCTTGATGATAATTTACTTCACATAAGCTAATAATATCTAGTTTATTAAAGTACATGTTTGTAGCAAGTGCTTTAACTTTTAGAGATTTTTCATTATGTTTGCCGCCGCCAAAGTTTAGTATGTTTCAGCCGCCCAAACGACGTTTGGATAATTCTTCATTTTGGGCTATTATTATTTCTTTACTTTGAGATTTTTGACCATTATAAATTAAAGTCAAATTAAATTTAATTATCTTTTTATCTTTGTCAGGAACTAAATTAGTAATCTCATAGGTTAACCCGCTATAGATGTTTGTGATTTTAATTTCTTCAGGCTTTATATCTTCTACATTAGTAAAGTTTTGGTTTTCTATATAAGCTTTAGCTTTTGCTAAATTGTTTGCTAAAGCTTGGTTGATATCTACTTTAAAGCCATCAATAGTTACTTCTTTTTCTTGTTTACAGTTTTTATATGTAAGGATTATTTTTAATTTAATAGTTCCTTTAAATTCATCTATTTCTAAAATACTTATTTCGGTTTGAATATTTGTTGCCACATTTTCAACTTGTACTTGTGATGCATCTACTTCAGTAGTTAAAGTTTCATTTTTAGCTTTAGAATTTTGAAATTTAACATCAGAAGTTTTAATTTTATTAGCTTGTGAATTTACATATTCTTGATTTTTCTTAGTTTCTTTATCTTTAACTGCTTTATAGATAAAATAGCCACCAACTACTGCAGCTCCTAATACTAAAGGCACAAGTGCACCAACTCAAGTATGTTTTCTTCTTCTATTAGCCATAGCAACCTCTTTCTTGTTTTAATTTTATGTTAAAAAGCTAAGAATGAATATTTATTAGTTTATATAAATAATATTAATTAGAATAATTAAAAAAGCCTAATTGCGTTATGCAAATAGACTTTAAAAGTGATAATTAAGCTTTTTTAAAACCTGTGATAGTGATAGGCATTAATAGTACTATCGCTTCCAAATGTTAGTTTTACATTAATAGTGAGCGTTCCTTTTTTATCATCAGGATATAGGAATCCATTATAAATAACTTTGCTATCTATACCAGTTATTTTATATTGTTTTGAGCCTCTTTGTACTTCTGAAGGAAAACGGTAGCCTTATCTATATTAAATTGAATTTCAACTTTAGCTAATTGGTCGTATAAATATTCAACGTTGCTTGTAGGTGTTTTAAAGCCGGTAAGAGTAAATTCTTTTGAAGCGCTCTTATTTTTAAATTTTAAGGTGCATTTACCTTTAATGCTTTTAGTCAAACTATGTTTGTAATCAATAGCAATTTCATGGCTTATGGATTTATCAACATTAATAACTTTAATGCTATTGATTGATTCATAGACATATTTACTACTAATATTTCCAATTGACACTTGAGCTTTTTGAACTTGTTCATTAAAGTATTCGTCTTCGCTTTAGAAACCAGTTATAGTGAATTTTTGAATTTCACTTGTTAGATTTTTGTATTTTAAAACGTAAGTTCCACTAACATTTTTTTCTTCATCTTTTTGACTAGTAATAGTGATATTTTCACAAGTTACATTAAGGTCCAAATTAGTTGCTTTAATATCAGTTGTTTTAACTGCAGAAGCTAACATTTTATTTTTGCCGACAACATCAAGTTTAACTTTTGCTAATTGAGCTTGTAAAAAGGCTTTGTCTTCAGCTCAAGGATCTTTAAAGCCAGAAATGGTATAAAGCTTTTAGCTTTTGATTTAATGCCTTTGTAAGTTAAAACAAAAGTTCCTTCAACGCTTTGAGTTTTATCATCTTGTTTGCTAATAGACACTTCATAAGTTACGTTTTTATCGATACCAGTAACTTTAAATCAGTTGCTTTAACTGCAAAGGCTAAAATGGTATTTTTGTTTTCCACATCGGCTTTTGCTTTAGCTACTTGACCATCTAAAAACTTTTTATCTGCTTGTGTATCTTTTTTACAACTTGAAGCAATTAAAGACATTGTTGTAATTGAAACAACAGATACTGGAACTAATGCCCAAGTTAATTTATTTCTTAATTTTGATTTAGTCATTGTTTTCTCATTTAGTCATTGTTTTCTCACTTTCTTAATATTTAATTTTCGTAATAATCATACTATACTCAAAAATACTCAAATATATGAAATCTATTTACTTATTTTTATGATTTTTAACAATAGAGTTATTAAAGTTTTTTGTGAAAACTAGTTTTTCCTAAAATGCGAAAAATATACTTTTTTAGGAATTTTTAATTTTTATTAAAAAAATATCAATAATAGAACTAAAATATACATATTATGAAGAATCTAGCAAATGAATTAAGACCATCTAAATTAGATGATGTAATAGGCCAAAAACAAGTAGTTAATTTATTAAAAAACGTTGTAAAGAACAAGATTTATAACTCCTTTATTTTCTTTGGCGAAAGTGGTACAGGCAAAACTACTTGTGCAATGGCTTTAGCTAATGAACTAGGACTAAAGTATGGTCTTTTTAATGCTAGCGTAGATTCTAAAGCTGATTTGACCAAGCTTTTGGCTAACAATGAAATAATAATTATTGATGAAATACATAGACTTAATAAAGACAAACAAGATATTCTTTTAAGTTATCTTGAATTTGACAAAATTATTGTTTATGCAACCACAACTGAGAATCCTTATTTTAGAGTCAATCCAGCTTTAAGAAGCAGAATGCAAATCTTGCAATTTAATAAATTAAGTGAAAATGAAATGCTTGAAGGGCTTAAAAAAACTATTAAAAAACATTTTTCTAAGCTTAAAGCTAATGACAATGTTTTAAAATCTTTAGTTAAATTCTCAGCTGGGGATTATCGTTCTTGCTTAAATAATTTACAAATGCTTAGCTTGATTAATCAAGATAAAGAAATAAAAGAAGAAGATTTAAAAACGGTTATACCAAATATCAACTTTTATAGTGATATGGAATCCTCAGCTCATTATAACAATCTCTCAGCTTTCCATAAATCGCTTAGAGGTTCAGATGTTAATGCGGCATTATATTATGCAGCATTGATATTAAAAAGCGGTGATTACTTAGGGCTTTTTAGAAGATTGCGGGCTGCCACATATGAAGATGTAGGTTTAGCTGATCCTAATTTAGCATTAAGAGTTGAAGCAGCTTTTAATGCTGTAGAAGCCTTAGGCTTTCCTGAAGCTAACTTGCCACTATATTACATTGTTATAAGCGTAGCTTTAAGTCCAAAAAGTAATAGTGTCTATAGAGCTATATCAAAAGTTAATAGTTATGTTGATGCAGGAAATATTTATGAAATACCTAAATATTTGCGTGACGGTCATTATGCTTCAGCAACTAAACTAGGTGATGCTATAGGTTATAAATATCCACATGATTATCCACATCATTATGTAGGTCAGGAATATTTGCCTAAGCAAGTAAAAGACCAAAAATTCTTTGAACTAGGCGAAAACGACAATCCTAAGATTATGTCTTATTATGAGTTTGTAAAGAAAATGAAAGAAGGAAAATAAAATGAATGATATTAAATTCGAAGAAATTAAAAATCTTGAAGATTTAAAACTTGCTAAAAATAAAGCTTATTCAAAGGATGGCAAATTATTTGAATTACAACAAGCTATAAGAACTGCAAGTGTTGAAGATAAGAAAAAAATAGGCCAACAAATTACCGAATTAAAAAACTTTTATGAAGTTGAATTTATTAAAGTTGAACAACGTCTAAAAAGAGCTGAAGTTGATAAATTAGTTAATGAACAATTTATTGATGTAACTAAACCTACTTATCAATGTGGTTCATTGCATCCAATTACTTTGATTGAAAATAGACTAAGAGATTGATTTATTCAAAATGGCTACTTTGAAAGTACTGCTGGTGAAATAACTAATGATGTATATAACTTTCAAAAATTAAACATTCCTGAAGACCACCCTG
>CAMQBE010000048.1 GCA_946998935.1 uncultured Mycoplasma sp.
GGCCTTCGTGAATAGGATCAAAACTCCCTGCATAAATAGCTTTCTTTTTCATCTTATTTAAATAGTTCAATTGCGTGTTTTGCAATTAGTAATTCTTCATTAGTTCTAATTGCATAAATTTTAATTTCGCTATCTCCTGTAGAAATTAATTTATAGTCCCCATTTCATTGTCCTTTGTTTAATTTATCATCTATTTTAATTTTAGCAAAGTGTAATTTTTCAATCACCTTTTTACGCATATCTGGATCATTTTCACCACCACCAGCAGTAAAAACTAAAGCATCTAATTTAGTAGCTATTTTATTAGCATAGCAAGATGTAACATCAGCAATTCTTTGAGTGTATAAATCAAAAGCAAAGATTGCTTGTTTATCACCTTTAACAATAGCATCAGCAATATCACGTAAATCACTAGAGATCCCTGAGACTCCTAATAAGCCTGATTTTTTATTTAATATTTCTGTGACTTCATCAATATCAATATTAAGTTGATGAGCTAAAAATTGATGAATAGAAGGATCAATATCGCCACTTCTAGTGCCCATCATAATACCTGCAAGAGGAGTTAAACCCATTGATGTATCAAAAGATTTACTATCTTTAATTGCACATAAACTTGCACCATTACCAATATGTAAATTAACAAAGTTTACTTTTTTCTTCTTTAATATTTCACCTAAGCGACCTGTAATATATTCGTGGCTAATTCCGTGAGCACCATATTTTTTAATACCAAATTTTTGACTATATTCAAAAGGTATTGGATAAGTAGCATTAACTGCGGGAATAGTTGTATGAAAAGCCGTATCAAATTCAGCCATCATTTTAGCGTGTGGCATTATTTTTTTAAAAGCTTGAATTGCTTGAATAGCACCAGGGTTATGTAGAGGCGCATATACTTTAACTTTATCAATAATTGCGATTTCTTTATCGCCTAAAACTGTAGGTTTAGAAAAATAAGTTGCTCCATGAACTACTCTAAAACCTATAATTTCGATTTCCTTAGCATCTTTAATGACTTCTAATTCTTTAAGCATTTCAAGTATTACTTCTACTGCTTTTGTGTGGTCTGCCATGTCAACATTTTTAACATGTTTTTCACCTTGATATTTTAGGGTTACAACACCATTTTTTAATGTAATTCTTTCAGCTAATCCACTGACAATAACTTCTAGAGTTTTTTTATCTAGTAATTGTAATTTGATTGAACTACTACCAGCGTTGATAACAAACACTTTTTTGTTTTCCATGATATCTCCTTAAAACTAAAATTAATACATATATTTTAATATAAAAATCGCAATGCACAACAATAAGCTTTTTTGATATAAAATTAAATCCACTTTATTTTTCTTATTTCTCTACTACATAGATAATTTGGAAAAAGTTAAAAATAAAAATAGCCAACGCTATTCTTATATATTTATAATTGAAAATTATGTCTAATTGAGTATGCTAGATTTTGGAATAAACACACAACAGTCATAGGCCCTACGCCACCAGGCACAGGTGCTAAAGCTTTTACTTTTTCACGCATACAATCAATATCGCAATCGCCCAACAATACACGTTTACCATTTTTTAAAACTCAAGTTGCGCCTACATCAATGATAGTTACGCCTTCTTTAACATGAATATCTTTTAGCATTAATGGATCCCCTGCAGCTACGATAATAATGTCTGCATTTTCAACACCTTTAATACCTGAATTTTTATTATATGTTGAAACACTGCAACCACGTCTTTTAAGTAAATGAGCTGTTGGTCTACCAACTAAATTACTACGACCAATAACAGCAATTTTATGTCTTTCATCCATTTCAACATTGTAAGCATCCATTAAGCTAAAAATTGCTAAAGCAGTAGCTGGAGTATAGCAAAAATCTTTAGTATTATTATAGAAATTAAAAGCATTTCTAGTTGTTAAACCATCAATATCTTTTTCTGCTCTAACGCTATCTAAAATAACTTGTGCAGAAAGACTTGCTGGTAAAGGAAGCTGTACAACTATACCATCAAATTGTTCATTAATATCATCCATTTTCTTTAATACTTCACGTTGTCTAACATCAACTGGAAAATGGAAATGAACAGCTTCAACACCAAGTTCCTCAGCTTTCTTCATTTTATATTTTATAAATTTTGTACTTGCTTCATTATCACCAACTTGGACTAATGCAAGTTTTGGTTTACGTCCAATTTTTTCTCTTAATCAATTGAACTCATTTTTTAATCTAATTGTCCATGATTCAGCAAGACTTTTACCATCTAAGATTTGCATTTTAATTCCTCCTTGTATTGTTTAAGTTCTTGTTCAAACTTTGCTAATTTAGCTTTTTCTTCATTGACTTTAGCTTCTGGGGCTTTATTAACAAAATTAGGATTTGCTAGCATACCTGAAGCACGTTTAATTTCAGCTTCTAAGAACTTAATTTTTTCTTGTAGTTTAAGAACATATTGAGCTTTCTGTTCTTTATTTTCAAGAATGTTTATTTTAATATGACCAGCCACAAAAAGAGTATCGCTATTAGCTTTAACTTGGGCATTAGCTAAAGCTAAAATACTATCTAAAAGAAACTTTGATTTTTCAATATTAACATCGTAGTAGATAAGCTCTTTTTTAGACATTTGATTATCTTCACGATATTTTCTTAAAACGCTAATGATTGCTATTGCTTCATCAATTTCTTTTATTTCCTTAGCTTTAGAAGTTTTTAATTTAGGAAATTCGTTATCTAATAACTCTTCATTAAAAACTGCTTTAAAAATATGATCTGTAATAAAAGGTAAATATGGGTGAGTTATTAATAATAGATTTCTTAAATTGTTTAAAGCTGCTTTTTTATTAGAAGCATGTTTAAGTAGTTCCACATATCAAGATGAAAAATCATTGTAAATAAATTTAGATAATTCACTACCAACAATCGTTAGTTCATAATTTTTCATCGCTTTATCTAGTTTTGCTTTAACTTGAGCTAATTTATTATTAATTCATAAATCAGCAGCTCCGGCTTTAGTTTTATTATCTTCAGGTAAAGTTTGAATATAACGTGCAATATTTCAAAGTTTGTTACACAAAGCTCATGAAGCTTGAATCTTTTCTTTAGAATAGCGAATATCTAAGCCTGGACTTGTATTAGTAATCATGAATCATCTTAATGCATCTGAACCATGTTCTTTAATTGCATCAATAGGATCAACACCATTATTTAAAGACTTAGACATTTTACGACCCAATTCATCTCTAACAAGACCATGAATTAATACTTCATTAAAAGGCTTTTGCTTCATTAAATGTAAACCAAAAAAATACATACGTGCTACTCAGAAAAAGATGATGTCGTATCCTGTAACTAATAAAGAAGTTGGATAATAACGTTTTAATTTTTCTTGGCTTACTGGTCAGCCTAAAAATGAAAAGGGAGCTAAGCCACTGCTAAATCAAGTATCTAAAACATCAGGATCTTGAACTCAACCTTTGCCAGGGTTTTCTACTTGAACTTTTGTTTCGCTACCTTTATACCAAGCTGGTATTCTGTGGCCTCACCAAAGTTGCCTGCTGATGGTTCAATCGTGAATATTTTTCATCCAAGTTTTTAAAGTGCTTGCGAAACGTTTAGGATAAAACTTAACTGCGTCTTTTGATTTTAAGTGCTCTAAAATATCTTGAGCAAACTTATCCATTTTTACAAATCATTGAGGCATTAACAATGTTTCAACTGGCGCATCTGAACGTTCAGAATAACCAACATTTGAAGTAGTTTCTTCTTCTTTAACTAATAAATTATTTTCTTTTAAGTATTGAGCAATTTTAACTCTAGCTTCTTGACGATTTAGCCTATGGAATTGACTTTTTGGGCAATTTATTAAACCATCTTGGTCGATAGTTTCTTTAACTTCTAAACCTAGTTCATGGATAATGTCAATATCAGCTTCAGCATGAGCAGAAAGTTTCATAACACCTGAACCAAAATGGATATCAGCATATTTATGTGCAATAACAGGAAGCACTTCCTTAGTCAAAGGATGAACTACTTTTAAATCTTTAAATTTGTTATATCTTTTATCTTTGGGATTATAAATTAAAGCAACATCGCTAAGCATTGTTTCAGTTCTAACAGTAGCAACAGTTAAATAATCTTTTGAATTATAGATAGGATATTTAATATAGTACATTGTTTGTTTAGTTGGCTTATTAATAACTTCAATATTTGATAAAGCTGTTTTTAAAACTGGATCTCAATTGATGGCACGAGAACCTTTATAAATTAAACCTTTATTATATAAATCAATAAAAGCTCTATTAACAGCTTTATTGCTATCTTCATCTAAAGTAAAACGTTCATTATCATAATCTAAAGCTAAACCTAAAGAAGCTCATTGTTCTCTAAACAATGAAGCATAATGTTCTTTCCATTCTCAAACTCTGCGAATGAATTCTTCTCTACCTAAATCATGACGATTCTTACCTTCAGTATTGTAGATTGTACTTTCTACTTTACTTTGTGTTGCTATTCCCGCATGGTCCATACCAGCGATATAAAAAGTATCATAACCGCTTAACTTTTTATATCTAATAATGGTATCTTGAATATAAGTATCTAAAGCATGTCCAATATGTAATTTACCTGTAACATTAGGCGGTGGTAAGAGAATTACAAAAGGCCTTTTAGTTTTATCATGTTTGCTAAAAAACTTTTTATCTTGCCATTTTTTACTAATTGGTTTTTCTATGGTTTCATGATTGTAAGTCTTGTCTAATTCCATAAATCACCTTCTAACTTGTTAGCTAAACATAAAAAAACAAGACCTCTTAACAAGACCTAAGTTTTGTTTTTTGGGTGAGTTTAGCGTCTTTATTTATATATAAATTATAATGCAAAATTGCTTAAAAATTCCGCACTTTTGATAACGCTTTTTTAAAATGTGATATTATTCACGAATTTAAAAAAGCAACCGAAGTTGCCTTTAACTAGAAAGTTGATGGATCTTCAAAAGCCAATAATGTGGTATGGCCATTAGATTTTCAATCATTAAAAATTTCTGTTTTTTGTGTATCTAAAATAATAATTAAAGATTTATAAATATCCTTTTTATCACAATATGGTTTTAATGTTGCAATGCGACTATTTAATGCAGATATTAAAGCATCATTTTTAGGATTTTTTTGTTCTTCTTCTTTAACTTGATTTTGTA
>CAMQBE010000049.1 GCA_946998935.1 uncultured Mycoplasma sp.
CAGTAGTACCTACAATTAAAGAATTGTTTGTAGATTGCGGTTTTAAAACTAAACAAGAAGCTATTGATTTTGGTATTGAAGCAGTCGATAGGGTTTACATGCAAGGAGAAAGCTTTGATTTACAAAACAACCTTGTTGGTGGTAAAGCAATGGACAACCGTGCAGGTGTAACTGTTATTGATTTTCTAGCTAATAACATTAAAGATTTAAACTTACCTAATCAAACTTATATTGTTGGAACAGTTCAAGAAGAAGTTGGCACACGTGGCGCAAAAACTTCAGTTTCAATTCTCGAACCTGATGTAGCTATAGCTATTGATACTGGCGCTAGCCATGATACAACAGGTTGCATCAAAGGTGGCACAAAATTAGGCGAAGGTGTTGCATTATTAGTTCAAGATGGAGCAGCTTTAACTGACCCAAGATTAACCGAATTATTAATGTCTATTGCAAGAAAACACAAAATACCTGCTTATAAATATATCGCTGAAGGTGGAGGAACTGATGGTTCTGCTTTGCAATATGGTAAAGGTGGAGTGCCTACAATTACCTTAACATTACCTCAACGTTATTTACACTCACCTATTGGTGTTTGCTCATTAGTAGACTTACAAGCAGCTATAGATTTAATAACCGAGTTTGTAAAAGTTTTTGATGCTAAAGCTTTAGATAATTTAAGAAGAAAATAAAATAAAAAAGAAGTCTTCAATACTCAATTAAGTGTATTCTAGGCTTCTTTATTTTTGACTAATTATTCTATCTATTAGATAAATACGCATTTTGCAATATCAGCATCAGCAATACCAATAGCTTTTAATTTATCTTTATCATTAAACTTAGCTGGTAATGTTATTTTGCCTTCTATTTTTATTCCACTAAAAGCACCATTTTTAATGTCTTCTAGTGTTTTATCAAAAACTAGATTTTTAACACTTGCATTTAAAAACGCACCACTTTCAATTGTTTTAATTGTTGCTGGTATGGTAACATCGCCACTAAAAGTAACACCTTGAAAAACATTTTTGCCTATAGATGTTACACTTGCTGGCAAAGTAATTGATTTAAGTTTATAGTTTCTAAAAGCACCATCTTTAATATTTGTAACCTTGTCAGGTATCACTAAACCTTCGCTTAATTGAATACCGTTAAATGCATCAGTAGGTATTTCTTTTAAAGCTTTTGATAAAACTAGCTTATTAATTTTAGCTTCATTGAAGGCATTTGAATTAATAGTTTCGATTGTATCTGAAAGAGTTAATGTGTTAATAACTGCACTCTTAAAAGTATCGCTTGGTAATGAAGTTAAATTAGATGGTAAAGTAACTGATTTAATATGTGCACCCACAAATAAACCATTTCCTAATTTAGTTACAGTATTTGGAATAATTAAATCGAAATTATTCATTTTAGTGCAATTAAGAAATGCTCTTTCACCAATTTCAACCAATGTAGATGGTATAACAATAGATTCTATTGTTTTACCTTCAAAAGCTTTTTCGCCAATCTTTGTAATATTAGCCAAAAACTTATCTCTTACTACCGTTGTTCTAGAATCTTTTCATTGAACTAATACTTTATGGTCTTTGTCATATTCAGGCAAAACAAGTGAATTTAAAGTAAGGTTTTTAACTTCGGCATATTTAGTATTGCCATCTTGACTAGTAACTAAAAAGTTAAAAGTTATTTTTCCTTCTTTATCATCTTTTTGTGCATCTGCAATTGCGGCTTTATAATCTGGCAAAAATGTTCCCAGAAAAGCAATATTTGTATCAAGTTCATCTATTGCATAATTTCAAAAATCATTATGACCAGCTATAGAAAAAACATTGTCTTTAAGTTGTTTAAAACCTGAAAGTTCGTATTTTTTGCCAAAAATAACTCTATCTTTATAAAGAAAATCAACATTTATACTAAAACCAGACAACATATTTCTTTCAATTTTAGTAATCTTATAGCTTGAATTAGGATCTATTTTCTTTAGATTATTAGTAATTGCAAATTCACTAATGTCCTCTTTTACTTGGAAAGTGAATTTGTTTTGAATATCATTTAATTTAATAATTAAACCGTTAGTATATTGTTCTAAAGTAAAAGCTTTAAACTTGCTAATTTTTTTCTCAACTCTAAAATCATTGCCACGGTATTTGCCTTTTACTATGAACTTTGCTCAATTAGTTCCATCATAACTTTCTGGATATTCTATTTCAACTTTTTTATCTGTAAAGAAATCTGGAGCTTCATATTTAAAACCATCAACTTTAGCTTCTCAACTCATTATTGATTTTGGATTTTCATAATGGTCATTTTTAATTCTTGAATCAAAAATAGCTTGATTGTGGATATCACCAAAAACACTAGTTTTCAAAGAGCCTTTAGCTGTAGGTGCACCTTTTTTGCTTACTTCATATTCAACACTCAATGTATTATTAGGAATATCAATATTTTTCTTTGTTATCTTTACATTAAAAGCGCCGTCTTTATTAAACGTTGGTAAAACTTTAGCTTTAACTTTATCTTCTGTTATTTCTTCGATAAAGTAATCTCTAAATCAAGTATCATCATTATTTACATAAATACGCACAGCATTTTTTGCTATAAACTCAGTATCAACCTTGTCATTTTTTTGACAAGATGAAGCTGCCAAAACAAATGCTACTGGTGTAGTAGACAATGCTAGAACGGGTAAAATCTTTTTGAATTTCATGTTACCTCCTAAATTATTAATATTAGGAATCATAACAAAATGTTTAATTGTATTATTAACATTAAATAGCTTAGACTAATGCCTATACAATTAATTATGCTATTGTAAAGAATAATTAGTAAAAAAATAAAGTAAGAAAACTTACTCTATTTAGCACCTGGCAAAATCTTAATTGGTATTATTTCATTCAATTTTTTATTACTATGTAATTTTAAAATTGCTCCATTAAATTGACATTTATTTTTTGATACTTGAAACTTAATATGTTCATCAAAACGCATCTTGCGATACACTTCATCAAAGTTGGCACCTATAGCACAATTATATGGCCCAACCATACCTGCATCTGTTAAATAACAAGTCCCTTTAGGTAACACATGTGCATCAGAAGTTTGCACATGTGTATGGGTGCCACAAATACCATCAACTTTACCATCAACATATAAACCTAAAACATATTTTTCACTTGTAGTTTCAGCGTGGAAATCAATAAAATGAAAATCTGCTTTGGTTTCATAATTGATAATATTGTCAATTGTGTCAAAGAAATTATCTGCATATTCTTGGTGTCAAGGAGCTAATAATTTATTAAAAGTAATGCCCATTAAAGAAGTAACTCTAAGGGTTATACCTTTAGCGGTGGTATAAACTTGCGATCCAAAGCCTGGATACGTTTTAGCTATATTTGCGGGGCGAATTAAATCTGGATTATTTATTATTTTTAAAATTTCAGGTTTTGATCAAACGTGATTGCCTAATGTAAAAAGATCTACTCCTGCTTTTTTCATTAACAAATAATCTTTTTCTTCAAATCCTTTGCGACCTGAAACGTTTTCACTTTGGGCTATAGTTACATCAACGTTATATTGTTTTTTTAAATCAGGCAAAACCTTAGTTAACATGTCCACTCCAGGCTTACCAAAAACATCACCTATAAATAAGATGTTCAATTCTTTATTTTCGGTCATTATTTTCTCCAAACTACATTGATTATTTATCAACAGCTATTTAATAGTTTAATACTAAAAATGAAAAATTAAAGCATCTTATTCATGAGAATCTCTTAAAGAAGGCAAATAAATTGTTTTTTGATGATTCATATCAGCAATTTTATTTGCGTAATAATATTCATAATAAATTCTTCTGTGCTTTTTAAATACAGATCAATCACTTAAAAAATAATTGTAATTAATAGGTAAAAAACTTATTACTATCATTCACATCTAATGATTTGTCATCATTATCATCTCATGCAGCATCAATAAATTTGTATTGATGATTTACATAAACCATAGTTCAAGCGTGACCGCCAAATTTTTGACGTTGTACATACTTTTCACCATCTCAAACTTTTCCCATAATTGGTTCTTCTTGTTTAGTTTCTTCATTGTATTTATAAAGGAATACTGATCCTGTAATATATCAAAAATGTGCAAAATAATGAAAACATTCTTGCATATGTTTCACACACTCCACGAGGATTTTTAGATTCTAAAAAAGTATAAGGATTACGTATTTTAAAGTTAGGATCTTTATATTCATCTTCAAGTTTTAGCTCATTATGGAATAAGTTAATTTTGAACATATAAAGTTTTGTACAACTCTTACTTTTTGTTCTTCATTAAAATCTTTTGAAATAATTTTAGGTATAGTATTCAAAACGTAATCTCTTAATTTAGGCCATTGTTCATATGAGTTACGATAGCCAAAAAGTACACCACCTACTTTAACAAAATCATCTTTTTTATTGTAATAAATATTGTAATAAATAAAGTAGGAATCATCTTCATTGACTGAAAAAGCTGGTGCGGCAAAATAGTTATCTCCGCCTGTTACCATATCAACTATATATCTGCCTTTTGAAAGATAAATTTCGTTGTTAGTTGCTTGAATATCTTTTAGAGCATTTGTTAAATAATCATCATTATCTATATATTTACTTGCTAATACTTTTTTCTTAGTTCGACCATATTGTATTAATTCTTTACGAAGATTCTTGATTTCTTCATCGTCAATATTTTTTAATATTCTTAAATTTTCTAAATCTACTATATATGCGTTATTATAGTCAAAAATAAGTGATTTATTATCTTCATAATATTTGAATAATATTTCTATAGTTTTATAGCAACGTTCTACATAATTTGGATCCTTTGCATTCGTTTTGTACTCATTAATAGCTTTTTTGAAATCTTCGTAAGTATTATCTTTAGAGAAGTATTCATTTGATAATCTCTTAAATAAAACAGAGGACAAAATATATGCTGAAACTGAATCCAAAAGATAATTGGTTCTTTTGCAGTCTTCAAATTTATCAGTGAAAAATAGCTTGTAGTATTCTTTTAATTGATCAACATATTTAATTCCTTTTTTCACAAATCATAATAATTAATATCATTTGCCCCGTATGTTTTAGGGTCAACAAAATTGCGATTATTTATAGTTGCGTCAAAAAAATTATATTTT
>CAMQBE010000050.1 GCA_946998935.1 uncultured Mycoplasma sp.
CCTTGATGATGCTTTTTAGCTATAGCATCACCTAGCATATTAATGTTGCTATATAAATCTCTGCGAGCTAGGCTAGAAAGGCGAACTTTAGCTAAAGACGCTTCATTATTAGGATTTGAAATTTCGGTTAATCATAAATTAACATGTCTAGTTACAGCTAATTTATAATCATTTTTAGCATTGGTTTTACTAAAAACTAGCTTGTTATTATTATTGCGTTTTAATGAATAAATTCAAGGATACACTTTTGGGTTGTCAAGAGATTCCTTAATGTTAAGAAAAGTAAGAAGATTATCTAAAATCTCCTTGTCACTAATTTTATATTCATCAATAATTGCTTGAATCTTTTCATGCTTATGCATGATATCTAAAGCTTTTTTGTCGAAATCCTCTTTTGAAGAATAAAACAATTCGTGATTAATATTTTTTGCCATCTGTAAATTAAATCTCCATCTTTGACAAATTATCTTCTTTCTTTAAGTTTTCAAGATAAGTTGCTTTGTATAAATCTTTTTTAGTTACTAAAACTTTGTTTTTTAATTTTACTAGATTATCTAAATATTTTTCAATAGCTTCAAAAGAAAATATATTATTTTTAATTAAGTCGCATAAAATCTTTTTTACATACAAAGTATTAATTCTATTATTCATTTCATAAGCATAAAAAAGAACAATATTTATACATGGATCTGACATTTGGGCTTCGCGAGCATCTTTAATAACTTCTATAATACTTTCAGTGGGCAATTTACCACTAATTTGTGAATAGAAATATCTACTATCAGTTTTTAAAATTGCTTCATATGGGTTAGGATATTCAAAAGTATTTAGAGAAATTTTTTCTTCAATTTCATCATTAATTTCGGTGGTGCTTATATCGCTAGGATCAATTTCGTGACTTGCTAGTTCAAAACCTAAATCATTATCTTGATCAAATACTTCATCATATTTAGCTGAAGCATCCAATAAATCTTTAGCTTTAGATAGAAAAATATTTCTCTCTCTGCCCATTAGTCTTTCAAAACTTTGGAGCCCAATAATTTTGATTAACTTGTTAGCTAAAATTAAGTTCTTCTTAAATGATGAACTATCAAGAGGTCTTTCTAAAACAAAATATGTCTTACGATTAAATTCGTCAATAAAAGTCGAAATTAAAGATACACTTTCAAGCTTAATACGAGCATCATTTAAAGTTTTTATATCCATATTTAATAAATAAGTGAGGGAATCATAATCGTAATAACCACTGTCATCTGATTCACTATATGAAAGATCTCGTAAGTATTCATAAAGTAAAACGGCGTTTGAGCCTAAAATGGGTGCATAAAATTTTCTCAAGTTCTTCAAATCAGAACCTGTTACTGAAACTGAATTTTGGATTTTAAAGATAGGATAAGTGATATTTTTCAGCATTATTTATACCTCCATTTTTAGCCGCTTTTTTGGTGGCTTTAATGTTATTTTATAAATAACGCTTTACATAATTTAAAAAATTTTCAAAATACTCTGGAGCATCAAAGTTATTCCCATATATATCCACAATAGGTAGCTTACCAAAAAGAGCCTTTTTTATTAAAAAAGGGTTGTTTTTTTTATCTATTTGCTCAATTGTGCGTTTATCCACATTACGAAAAGCTATATTTTTCATACGTTTTTGAGGGCTTGGTGAAACACAAATAATTCCAGAAAAAAGCTTTGTAAAATCACGAATTGTGGTAGTTAAATTTGGTATTTCTACAAAGTCATATTTTTTAGTTTTTAATTCATCATACAAGATTGGATAAATTATTTTTTCTAAAAGTCCTATGTGCTCTTTCTTTTCTTCAATTCAAGACTTAATTTTATTCTTATCTAAACCTTCATTATTTGCTAAAAAAGGTCCTATTTTTTGAATAACTTGCTTATAACATTCACCATTTTTTTGATAAGATTGCACAAAAAATTCGTCACAACTGAATGTTTTGTAATGCATTTTATTAAAATTTTTTATAAATGTGCTCTTGCCTGAGCAAATTTGACCTATTACTGCAATCATCTCTATTATTATAACTTATTAAAAAATCACAATATAAAGCATAGATTATAAAAGTTAATTACTTACATATAAATTTAAGCTATTAGTTTTAAAAAGATAATAATAAAAAATCCCAACATTGTGTTGAGATTCTAAACAATTAAATTACTAATGAGGTTGAATGGCTAGAAACACTGTTAACCCAGCAACAACAGCCACAATTCAAACTGCAACCATAATAGGATAGAAGACGCTATGTAATTTAGTTTTTATAGGAATTTCAGAAGTGTTATATAATAATTTCAAATTTTTTTCTTTTGCTTTGTAGCGATCAAGACGCTTTTCCCCAATATATACGGTCATAAGTAATAAACCAGAAACTATTGAAGGGATAAGTACTGTACCATAAGATTTAATAGCTGTTACTAAAGATGCAATTTGCGTATTATCATATTCTGTACTGCCAATTGTGGTTTTTTCAATAAATAAAGAATTATAAATTGACTTAGTGAAGTATTCATCAGTACCAGTGCCACCAGGTGTTGGTGAGAAACTATTAGCACTACGAACTAAGATTCCAGATAAAGTAACATCTCAATATCAATTAACATGTGAGGGCTCAATAACATTTAGAGAATGGCAAAACACAGCAATAGGAGTGATAGCCCAACCTATGAGTTTATAGAAATATACTTCAAAGAAAGGCCATACCTTTTTAAAACTTGTTTTTATTCCCTTCCTGATTTCATAAAATTCATAATCGTATTTAGCTTTCATTGTTTCAGGATCATAAAGATGGAAAAATGGTAGTCATTCAAGAAAACCAATAAATACTTTTAAAGTAAATTTTTGAATTTTTTTGCTAATAGCAAGTGAAAAGAACATTGCAGCAGAGAAAGTATCAAGCGTTAAGCCTAAAATTAAGAAAATTAGGAAAACTTTGTTATTTGGATCATCCCAACCTGATGCAAAAACAGTTGAACTATAAACTTTAATACCGATTGGAACAAAAATAATTACAAGAACAATATTAACAAGTTGCCATAAAAAGGTATTCATAACGACAGCTGCAACTAGATTTGAACGAGTAACGCCCTTGCGTCTCAAATATCAATAAGTTGCAATATCTCCACCGATACTTTTAGGTGTAATATTTTGAACGAAAATACCAATAGCAGAACCAATAATTAAATGCTTTAGCTTAACTTTTTCGCCGTTGCACCACAACAGTCTTTTAAATATCAAACAGTTTAGGAAAATCGAAATTAATCATGCCAAAGCTAAAAATAGAAAAGCAAAACGACTGTTGTAACTTGTAAATATAGTTGCATTTATAATTTTTAATAATTCTCATGCATTAGTTTGTTTACCAGTGAAGCTACCCCCACTTTTAACATTCAAAACAGAGTGAACTAAAATAACCATGATTCCAATAAAAATTCCTACAAATAAGAAATATTTAATAATTGACCAGGGACTAAGTTTCTTAACACGCATATCTTCTATTAATTCTGATAAACCGTCAAGATACTCTCTATCTCGTATAATCATGTCCAAAACTTTTTTATCTTTATCTGTTTTTAAATTACCTTTTGTAATTGATTCTTCTTCGATTCTTACTAATTTGTCAATATAAGAATATGTTACGGTAATTGAATCTCCGCCTTCAAAATACAAACAATAATAAAAACTACTTTGAGCGCTTCCATTATCTGTATATTCTCTACGGTTAACAATCTTATGATTTCCTATTTTTTCAGCAGACATAATTCTCTTTATAAAGTGACTTGCTGCGTCAACATCTAAAGTAAATTGCTTTGAAGAAATATGATGCTTTGAATATATATCATATAGTTCATTTAATTTATCAAGGAGTGTTTTATTCTTTCTTTTATAGAAAGCTACCATGCGCATAAGTTCTAACATAAAACTATTTGCATCAAAACCAAAGAAAAGATTCTTATAAGTTGCAAACTCATTATTCGCCGTATAAGCTAAAAGTAATTTTTGGTCAGGATGATTGTCTACAACTTCTCAAACTTGAGATCTACGAATAACTTTTTCAACTGCTATATTGTTCTTATGGGCAATTTCAGCTGTTAAAGTTCCAGCTGACAAAGTATGCACAACATAAGCTTTTTTTAATATTGAATGATCAAATGTTTCATCATCTTCTAACAAAAAGTTTAAATATAAAGCAGCTATTTCATCGGGTTTAAAGTACTTGTATACGCGTCCATGTTTTACACTAATATTGACACCAGAACCATCTTCTGAAATTATGAAGTTAGCGATGTAATTTTTGAATAAACCTTCAAAATATATTCTCTTAAAATAGCTTTGATTACTTGCTAATAAAAATCCAGGGTTTTTGGTACGTGTAGGCATACCATATTCAACACCTATTTTGCTTAAAATATTTTCATAAAATTCTTTGGTTCTAAGGTTAGAAATATCAATTCCGAATTTTAAATTTTTATCTTTTCAATAATCGTATTTGCTATATTCTTCAATTATCTTTTCATTATAGTCACGATAAGCATGTGAAAACTTAAAGTTAACTCCTTCTTCAGGAATATCTACTTTTAAAAAATTAGTTGAATTAATTTTTCAAGTAAGGTTCATTATATCTAAAGTACTAAAAGGTTTACCGTTATCCCAATTAAAAGCAACTTGCATTACATTCTTATTGCCTTTGTAGTATTGAAATGAAACAAAAACATTACATTTTTCATTTTGCGCGCCTAAATTACGTAATGCAAAAGGTAATTTACCAGGTGTATCATAAAACAACACTTTGAATATGTTTTTCAGTTAAAACGCGAGCAAAAATATTTGAATAAAGAATTGAGTGATAATAATTATCAGTAGCTAAAAATACGCTAGCTTCTGTATTATTTTTAGAAATCATATCCGCTAAAGCCATACCAATAGCTGTAATTGTGTAATCATTAATTAGGTTAGTACCTGCTCCAATTTTAGCTATGATTTTATTGTCAACAAATTGTATTTTTTCATTAAAAACTTGTTCAATTTCTTTCTCATCATTTTTTAAGCCAAGGTTATAAAGGCTTTGTTTAAAAGATTCATCTTGCAATGAACTTTTTCTCCATTTATCAAAAATTGGATTTGAT
>CAMQBE010000051.1 GCA_946998935.1 uncultured Mycoplasma sp.
CAATAGCTTTTAGATATTTCTTAATTCTTGCTTTATCGACTTCAGTAATTTTATTTAATCTTGTGAAGTCTAAATTATGATATAAATCAACCAATTTGACTTGTCTAGAAGTGGGTTAGCTTTTACTCTAGCTAAGTATGTCATATATTCTTCGCCATCTCTTTTAGTCATGGCGTCGATTGCATCAGCTATTGTTTTGCCAAATTTAGTTTCTATATCTTTTAAAATTACATTAGTATTTTCAACAGTATCATGGAGTAATGCTACTATTTTTAAATTTTTATCTTTTAGTTTGCTTGCGACAAATTTAGGATGTAAGATATAATCTTTTCCCGCTTTGTCTTTTTGTCCTTTGTGTGCTTTCTTGGCAAATAAATATGCACTTAATACACTAATTTTTAAACCTTCTCGTTTTATTTTACTAATCAATTTTCAATATCGTTAGATATATATTCAGCATCAAAATGTTTTAATTCAGAATATACTTGTTTGCCATCTGCACTTTCGCCGAAGCCTTCAGCTAAATGAATTTTCATTTTGGTTGAATATTGACTTAATTTATATCACATGCAATCACTTGAAGCTTCGATAGCATATAAAGGTTTATTTGTTATTTTTAATGATTTAATTAATTTTTCATCTTCTAAAAGATCTTGTAATAAAGGAACTGAAATAACTTGGGCAGTAATATTTTTAGCAAGTAATTTATCTTTAACTTTCATTGCTAATTCTACTTCTGAACCAGAAGCTAAAATTGAAAGATCATATACTCTTGGTTTATAAATAGGATAAGCAGCTTTAAAGCTTTTTATTTTGTTAAATGATTTAATATTTTGACGGCATTGAATAATTGATATTTGATTGCTTTCTTGATTTAAAGCATAAGTATAAGCAGCTTTAGTTTCGCTTTCATCACAAGGACGAATTACTTTCATGTTAGGAATAGATCTAAGCATTGCCAATTGTTCTACTGGTTGATGTGTAGGTCCATCGCCTCCAACTTGGTAAGAGTCATGGGTATAGACGTGGATACTTGGTATCATCATCATTGCGCCTAAACGCAATGCAGGTTTGGCATAATCAGCAAAAACTAAAAATGTTGAGTCAATAGTTTTTAGATTGCTATCTAAATAAATACCATTGTTTATTGCGCTCATTGCGAATTCTCTAATTCCGTATCTAATACCTTGTCCGCCGTCTTTTAGTTTCTTAACAAAATCGATTTTTGTTGAAGAAGCTAAATCAGCTGAACCTCCTAAAATAAATGGATATTGTGCTTCGATTTTCTTCATAATTGGAGCATTGTAATTTCTTGTAGCAGAATTACCTTTTTCAATCTCAATATCATTAAAATCATAGATAGTTGATTGGTTTTTAAGAACTTCTAATTCTTTAGCTTCTTTAGGATAAGCTTTAGCATATTTAGCATATAAGTCATTTCAATTTTCATATGCTTTATCTTTAGGAGTTCATAAACTTTTAGCATAATCATATGCTTTGGAATCATATTCAAATGGTTTAATTTTGTCTAAGCCCATTGTTTTTTTAAATTCAATTGTTTGTTCCTCGTTTAGTACACCGTGGTGACCTTTTGGTGTATTTTCAAAAGGTGTATAAGGTGCAATTTTAGTGTGAACTTGAATATATGATGGCTTACCTGAAGCTTTAGCTTCGTTAATAGCTTCAATAATATTTTTTGGTGCGTCTTCTTTAACTTCAAATGTTGCAAAACCGCATGCTTTGAAGTAATTAATTAAATTAATATTGTTAACTTCATCAGTTTTACTATCGATTTGTGCATTGTTAAAGTCGTGAATTAAGATGAAGCGATCTAATTTATTAGTTCCTGCAAATTGAATAGCTTCACTTGAAACGCCTTCTTGCAAACAACCATCGCCAGTTAAAACATAAACATAGTGATCAAAAACGTTGAACTTTTCTTTGTTATAACGAGTTGCTAAATATTTTTGGCTTACTGCCATACCTACACCCATTGCTACACCTTGACCTAATGGTCCTGTTGAAGCTTCGACATAAGCAAATTTATCATGTTCAGGATGTCCTGGTGTTTTAGAATATAGAACTTTATGTTCTTTCATGTCATCTTTAGTTAATAAGCCCATAAAATGCATAATTGAATAAAATGCCATTGAGCCATGGCCTGCTGAAAGAACAAATCTATCACGGTTCATTCACTTAGGGTCAGCTTGTGAAATATTCATAGCTTTGCCAATAAGTGAATATGTAATATTAGCTGCTCCAAGAGCCATGCCTAAGTGTCCGCCTTTAGCTTGATTTATAGAATCCATGGCAATGCCACGCATAGATGCTACTAGTAATTTTTCATTGTTTAACATAATTCTCCTTTATTAAAATATATCTAAATTATATATATAGAGTTTTTAATATATAAATTTGGCAAGAAAAAATAAGGTTTTGCCTTACTCTTCGCTCTGTGTTTTATTAAATTCATCATTTAAAACTTTGTTTTTATATTCATCATCATCTATTGAAGTTTCTTGATAAGCTCTTAATTGGAATGCTTTTAAGTAATTAGATTTTGGATTTTTTTCATTAAAAACCAAAGTCCTAATTTGTTTATAAATCGGGTTAATGCTTGAAAGTTTTTCTCACATTGGATTGCTCATTTTAACCATTGCATCTAGTGTAGCTGGATCTGAATCTAAATCTGGCATTAAAAGAAAATCTTTATAATCATTAGCTTTAAAACGCTCAAGATATGTTTCAAAAATTTCTCAATCTTCACGATTGTTAAATAATTCAAAAAGTTCTGAGCCATATTTAATCATGTAGTTGAATTTTTCATCTTCAGCAATGGTTGTGTTTGTATGATAAAACTCTTCATTTTTACGATAAATTATTTCGGTAAATCATAATACGCCAACAACTTCATACTCTGGGTAAGCTTTAGATAATAATTCAGTTCTAGATTTCAAAACTTCAAGATTTTTTATACTTTCGCTAGCAGAATATATATCTCTTTTCTTCTGAATTATAGCGTACATTTTTTTGTTGTTTTCATCTTTGAATAAGTGAGAAAAGGAAATTAATGTTTTGTTAATTACACTTGGATTTTGTTGGTCAACTTCATTAATTGCCACTCTATTTTCCATTAAGGTATATTTATAGTCGAAAAACAATCTATCCGCGTAATCTTTAATAAATTTAAAGTATTTATTTTCTTGACTTCTTAAAAAAGATTGTTCCATTTTCGTTTTGAAATTAAATGGGTTTAAAGTAGAAAAATAACGGTAAGGGCTTTCGATTAATTTGTATAGTAATTTAGGTCCGTTATTAGTACCTAAAAGACTTCTAAGTTGTTGTTCGAATTCAAAATATTCCATATTAATTTACTTCCTTTTCTAATTCATCCATAAGTTTTTCATCGGCATCATCTTTATTTATTTCAATAATATTTTTTCTAAAGGTTATAAAACGTTGTCAAAACCATCTTTTCTTTGGACTAACAATACTATTAATGAAATTGTTTGATGTTATTGGATCGTTTTTTATAGGTGAGTGTGTTTGGCCAATAATAGTAACTGGCTTTTGCAAAGCACGTGCGTATTCTTCAAAATATTTTGTTCCAATAATATTGTCTTTTTGTGAAATAACAAAAATTAATTTGTCTTTATTCCTACGGTAATCTTTATCAAGTTCTGCTAGATATTTATCATTTAGAACAGTGTTTTCAATAATGTTATATCAATTCCCTTTGCGAGTAAAACCATCAATTAAAGGTTGAGTTTTTTTGAATCAAGAAGCAACTTTTGTGATTACATTTCCTAATCAAGATAATTTATTAGTGTTTTCGTTGGCTGTTTTGGCAGTGTGCATTAAGAATGAATATGAACTAGTATTAACCATAGCTGGATTGATTGTTGACATCATAATAATTTTATTTATTCTTGGATTATCAACTATTTTTGCACCAATGCCACCAGCCATAGAATGCGCTAAAACATAAATATGTTTAGTCTTGATGTTTTCAATAATTTTTTGGACATATTTTATTCATATAGGCATATTTATTTCTTCGGGTAGAACATCTCTAAAATATTTACTGCCAGGTAAATTTGGGGCAACAATGTTATATTTGTGAGGCAAATCTATTAGTTTTTTCATAAAGTCACTACTTGAATTAATGCCATGTAAAAAGACTATTGTAGTGTCGCTTTTGTTATCTTGAGTATAAATAGGAATGGTTTCGTTATCTAACTTAATGTAGTTGAATTTCATAGTAATCTAATTATAAGTAAAGCAATAAAAAAAGCAACTTTAAGTTGCCAAATTTTAGAACTTACTTGCAGGTAAGTAAATGCTTCCGTCAACTGATGTGACGTTGCTAATAGTAATTAAAGCGTTTTGATCTACTTGACGAATCTTTTTGATGAAGTGAGGAACAAGACGATAAAGTGTAATTGATGATAAAACTTTTGTTTTATTACCAGTAAAGCCACCAATACCTTCTTGGATTGTAAATGTATTTAATACACGAGTATCTTTTAACAAGCATTCGCGAATATGAGAGATGTGAGGAGAATAAACCTTGATTTGCACTAATTTATGTCTTGGGAATAATTTATTTAAATAAGCTACAAAGACAAAATTACATACTAATGTTGATATAAAGTTTGGAGAAAAATATAAAGCAGGTTTTCAAGCTAATGGTTGTAATATTGCAAGAGAATTAGCTATTGAATAGTTAATATAATCTTTTTGATTGTGGACAATATCAGCTGATATACCTTTCATATCTTGAAGCAAAATGCTTCCTGGGATATAAGTACCAACTAACACGGAGATGATTATAATAACGATGTTCATATAACCATTGATTTTGCCAAAGTTGATATGTTTTTCAACAGATATGTATTCACCAATAATTCCTGTTACACCAGCTGAACCACCCATTATTGCAACAATAGCAAAGAAAAATGCTAACATAAAACCATAAGCAACAGCAAAGATAATTT
>CAMQBE010000052.1 GCA_946998935.1 uncultured Mycoplasma sp.
GGTAGTTCCCAAAGATGTAGCTTTAAAAATTTTTAACAAAGATTTTGTTAAAAAATAATTTTTTGTTGAATAATCTATTAGCTTTGTTCTAAAGGCTTCATATTATATTCTATATATTTTTTTATGTATATTGTTGCGTCTTTTGCACATGTAAAATAATGTTTTTCTTTATCATTAACAATATATAAATTGTAAATATTTGTATCTATAATTTGTTTATTTGCTCCATCATTATAAAGAACTTTACTTTCATCAGGTAATAACAATTTAGATAGCATTAAGTCAGCATTTGCGCTAGTCAATAATTCATTTGAATTTAATATAAATTTTGAAGTGTTATATATATAACCATTTTTAATTAAATAATTAGCGTTAGCAAAAGCATATTGTTTTTCTATATATTTATTTATATTTTTGTTCTTAAAATCTTGTGCTTCGGAAATAGCTTTGAACATTATGTTACTTGATATATTTTCATTTAAGCTATTACCATCTTGAAGAGGATAAAATGAAGAATAAAATATATCAATATTAGAATCGGGTATTATGAGATCTTTGGTTATATCTATTTTTGTAAAGTCGGTTAATTTTTGAAGATTTGTTCTTGTTTTTTGAGTTTGTAAGCAGTCGAGCAATATATTGAAATTATTATCTTCAAAATGAGGGGTACCCATTTTTCCCTCAAACAAATCATCCACTTCATTTTTGAATGTATTTAAATCATGTGATTGCTCATCAAAGTTTAAAGCATAGAATTGTATATTAGTATTGCCCTTTCCTTCGTTGATAATGGAAATAGGCATGTTAGATAAATATGACACATTTTTTCATTCGTTGTTAATTTTCGCTAATAATGGTCTTTTACTATTGCTAAATTCATTAAAAATTAAATAGTTTAAATTAGAGATAGTGCTATTGACTAAGTTTTCATCCATTAAGTGTTGGATAAATTGAGATTCAGTATTAATATTCGATATGTCTATATTTCACTTATCTATTTCACCGAGTTCATTATTTTTATTATAGTTTTTGCTAGTTTTATGATTTTCGTCATAGTATTCAATAAAAGTGTTTCAGTTTTTAGTTTTATATTCTTTCAAAACGTTAATAAACTTAGCAATTAAATCTTGATAGATTGGGAAGTTTTCTAATGTTAATTCAGCGTGGATATTAGATAATTTGTTTTTTACATCATCATTACATTTCAATTTATATTCATCATAATTGTTGAATTGCAAAGATTCTAATTGTTGAATTATTCTATCTACATCAAGATACAAAGATGTGAAAAAGCTATACTTATTTTTAGATTTATATCAATATCTATCATCAATCATTTCATAATTTAATGAATGAACTTTAGTCCCCATACATTTTCTATCGATTGTTTTACTATATGTTTTAACTTTAAAACTATCGAAATCCAGAAACTTTTTATTGTCTCTTTTATCGATAATGTATCCACCAACATCGATTCATAGTTTACCGTCATCTCAGTATTGACCTCCATCATTCCAATCTTCATATGTAAAAATATCTCAACATATATCTTTATTGTTTTGAGGGACATTTTTCATATATGTGTTTATCCATGATTGATCAACGTTTTTGCTAATACTTAAATCATCTTTTGTTCAAGGGGTTTCGCCGCTAGATTCTTTAATATTAAAATCAATTTTTTTGACAAAACCGTTTAAGTCATTTGTAAAAGAGACAGGTTGGTTTTTTTTATTATTTTTTATCCGGTTAAAAGTAAGTTCTATTTTGTACGGTTTGTCTATGTAATTGTTCAATAAATATTTATAGAATTCAATTGCAGACTCTGCAAACTTTCTTTTACCAGCGCTGTATGCATTATCTTTATTATCTAAAAAAATTAGATAATTTTGATTATCAGCTAAGTTATTATTAGCAAGAGTAATTATATTATTGAAATCTTTTTGGCTAAAAGGATTAAACAATACTCGTTTTTTATTAATAATTAGAGTAGATGAGGGGATCTTAAAAATACCTGAATTGTTAAAAACTTTTGAAGCCTCAATGGCTTCTTGTTCAGTATTGTGATATATACCAGTTATGTCTTGGTATTGAATTATTTTAGTGGGTCCATTAACGTAGTTATCCAATAATTCTTGACCGGAAGTAAAAGGTAATGTTTGGTTTAGCGGGTTTTTGTATAAAGGCGTTATATATTCAGATCTGTATTGCTTTATTGAGCTTGGGTCAATTAATATTTCATTGTATTTATTTATAAAGTCTAAATTGTTCAATTTACCGATATATTTTGTAGGCAAATATGTTTTTTGTTCAGTAGTGATTTTATTTACTAATTCATTTATATCGTTAAAAATGTATTGCTTATTATTAAACATTACAGATTTCTTATTTTGTTTACTTGTGCTTAGATCTTCAATCTTAGTTTTAGTTTTTTTAGTATTGTAGCATGAAGTGCTTAGAGCAGTCGTAGCAATTACTAATGGCAATAAAGAGATTAATTTACATAGTTTTTTCATCTTTTGCCTCCAAGTAAGTTATTAATGATTCAAGATTGTTGAACTTGAATTCTTCATAACTATATGAATATTCATCAATTGAATATTTTTCAGCGGATAATTCGCAGAAGTTTTTACTTTCTAATATTTTTAAAGCGTCATCTTGATTAAAGAAGTAGTAATAATTATTATCTTTATCTTTTGTAATGTAAATTTTAAATACTGTTGCTAATTTTGAAGTAGAAAAGTTTTTGTTTTTAATATATGAAAATTTAGATACTATTTTATAATCAACACCTACTATTTTTTCAAATTGGATTTTAAGTCAGTTTATAAGTTTTTGGTCTAGTTCTCTTGACGGAATATTGGCTAGCGAAGTGTCGTTTAAATCATAAATAAGCATGTTTGAAGTGTTATTATTTTGTTCAATTCTTTTATGT
Source organism: uncultured Mycoplasma sp. (assembly GCA_946998935.1). GTDB lineage: Bacteria > Bacillota_I > Bacilli_A > Mycoplasmatales > Metamycoplasmataceae > Mycoplasmopsis. Next base: position 2,933 of record CAMQBE010000052.1, read on the forward strand.
GCTTCATCTGTTGATATATATAGATCACTAATATTAGATATATTTACATATTGATCTAATGGCATAGTTACATTATTGGATTTGTCTTCGCGTGCTTTCGGAATCAATGTATAAACTATAGGCTTTATTGAATAGCCAATGTAATTTTGAATTAGTCTTTTTACTTCGTCAATATTAGTAGATTGTGAAACACCAAGAGAGTTAATTTTTTTATTCATCATAATTCCTGAAAGAAAATGGTTAGCTTCTTGTTTTGTTTGGAAATCTGCAATGACAGATTCTATAGCGTCTTTACTATCAAAATAATCTCTATTTTTAACTTTGGTTGAAGTTATATCATTTTCGGATAAATTGCTTAAGTTATAAGGCGATACAAATATTTTGTATTTATTTTGATTTTGCGAATTTAAGTTTTCAATAAATATATTTCTATATTTTGATAATTTATTTAAAATATCATAATACATTTTGACTTTTTCGCTTTCATGATAGATTTTTCCGTCAAAAAGGTATTCTGTTGAATAAAAGGCTGGCATGAATCTAACAGGTTTCAAAAGTTTAGCGTCTTTTATAGTTTTTAAATTAGTTTTTTTTATGCCCCATCATTGCGTTTTTAGTAAGCCACCGTCTCAAATATATTTTTCTTTTACTTCATTATCTGAAAATTCATAATTAATTTTGCTTATATGTCCTATTGCTTGCAATGCAAGTTCAAAACCTAAGTTAATTACTGTTTTAAATATTTCTACATATGGATTTTGGGGAGCAAAGCTAAAGACGCCGTTAACAATTGATTTAAGAGATGATACAACATTTTCTGTGTGATTTAATTCATCTTCGTCATTAAAGGCGGTATTTAAGAAGTTCATGCAGTCACCGAAGATTCTTATAGTATTTTGAGCTGCTGATACACCTTGTAGCAATTTATTAGCTTTGATGCTTTTTGCTTTTCTTTGTTGTCATTCTTCATTATTTTTGTATACAGTTATTTCGGTACTTGATTCTTCATCCATTTTAACTGAGAGAGAAGAATTGATTTTAATATTTTGTTCATTATATTGATAATTGATAGATTTTAAATCTTCTACATTTGTATAATCTAGTTTTTCCATTTTTTGAGCTAATTCATAACTATTAGAGCTTTCAACAGATCAGTGTTTTATATTATTAGCCTTAATTGTGTATTCTTTTTCTTGAGCTCTATCGGTATTGCTCATTAATCAATTTAAGTCTGATATATATTTATTATTAAGACTTTCGGTAGCTGAGTTTACACTATCAGCTACAAAGCCCACTAGTGCTGAAATGATTTCGTTAGTATTATTATTTGCATCTTCAACAACTTTATTTTGCTTTAAATCAAAATAGTATGGAGATTGTGCATTTTGTTTTAAAGAAAATTTATCGAATAAATTTTTGCATAAACTTAATGATTGGTTATCAAGATCAGCACTTTCGACAAAATTACTATTAAATTCGACCATACCTGTCGTGCTATTTGCGTTATTAATACCTAGCATTATTGCTTTTGCTCCAGATAAAACGTAAGGACTATTTGCAAACATATTGATAAAAGCATTTAAGTCTGTATTTAAGTTCAAGTCAAAACCATTCATTTGGGAGTCCCTATACATGTTTATCGGTTGTCCATCTTTATTTTTGTATAAATCACCTAAAAGGTTCTTGCATATCTTGTCGAAATAATTTAAAAACTTTCTATAGTATTCATTAAATGCTGAGACCAATTCATATGGTGCTTCATACTTGACCATATTGGAAATTGCAGCTATGTATATGATAGGTATTTCATTGAATAAGGAGCCACGTTTTCCATTTTCTATTTCCTTAATTATTTCAAGGCATCTAGGACTTGTGGTATCAAGTATATCC
>CAMQBE010000053.1 GCA_946998935.1 uncultured Mycoplasma sp.
AACTTGAAGGTATAGTTAAAACTATTGCTTATCGTGGTAGCTACTATTATTTAAAAATTTATCTTGAAGATATTAACGAATATATTTATGTTGAAACAACTAAAAAATATGATGAAGAACAAAAAGTTTATTTAAGTTGAACTGTTGATTCAATTCACTTAATGAACAAAGATAGCAAATGGGATTATTCTACAAATGAATTCAAAAATTAAAAATAAGCTTGCTTTAAACAAGCGCTTAACACTTTTAATACCTTATATAATAATTGCTATCTTTTTGATACTTCTTCCTATTATCATGATAATAGTACATGCTTTTACATATTCAAATAATGACGCTCTTTTAAAAGATAAGACTACCTGAAGCATTATTGGCCGTAGTTTAAGAATAGGTATTGCCAGCTCAATTATTTGTTTACTTTTAGGTTTTCCATATGCTTACTTTATTGCTATGTCTAAAAGTAAATTATTACCTATTTATGGCATGAGCTTAATCTTAAGCCCAATGATCATTTTCACAATTGCTAAAATTTATTCTATTCGTGGTTTCTTTGTAACCGTGGTAGGTGAAGGACCAATTAATAGTGAGTGATTCATGGTTTTAGGTTTAACTTACTTAAACTTACCATACATGATAATGCCTCTATATTCAGTTTTTAGAGATATGCCAAAAAACATAATTGAAGCTAGTCAAGATTTAGGTTATAACCGCTTTCAAACATTATTCAAAGTTGTTATTCCTTATTCAGCAAAAGCTATTGTTAGTGGTTTTGGTTTAATCTTCTTATCATCTGCTACTACTTTCGTTATTAGTAATAAATTGCTTCCTAATGGACTTCAATTACAAACTATTGGTTCTGTAATCAATAATTACACCAACCCTTCTAATGCTTATGAATTAAGTCTTGGAAGTACTCTTGTTTTAGTCGTATCTGCCATATTCATAGGCTGTTACGCATTAATTCATCTTATTCCAAGATTGATTATAAAACTTAAAAGAGGAGGTAGTTATGAGTAAATTCAAAACAATTTTAAGAAAAAGCTATATCTACATTATTTTAGCTTTAACTTACATTCCTCTTTGTTATGCAGCAATTTGAAGTTTCAATAAAGAAGACGAAAAAGGCCGTGTTTTAAAATCTTGAGGTGGTTTCACTAACGATGCTTGATCAAAATTCTGAGAAGAAGGTAGAGATACAGCCTTATTAAACTCTTTGATCATTGCTTTTATTACTTCTATATTAGTTGTTACTATTTCTTTAATCACAGTTTATGCTATTTGAAGACAAAGAAATAAAAACTATGAACGTATTGTTAAAGGCGTAACTAATATCCCTTTAATTAACCCAGATAACATTACTGCAATTGGTTTAGTTTTAGTTTTTTCATCTTTCTTTGGCATTCTTACAAATACTAAAGAAGGTTTAGCTAGAGGTATTGTTGCTCACACGGTTATGGCTTTACCTTATGGCATAACCTTGATGATTCCTCGTAGTGAAAAATTTAATGCTTCATTACTAGAAGCTAGCCAAGATTTAGGTTATAACAAAGTAGCTTCTTGATTTAAAACTTACTTTGTATTTATGGTTCCTTCAATTATCTTTGCTGCCTTTGTTTCAATTTTCCTTTCTTTTGATGACTTTATTATTTTAAGAACTGTTTCAAACACCTCAACACTAGGAACTAAATTATATGGTGGTGAATTTAGAGCTTGAGGTTTAGTTGTCGGTGCTTCATTATTATTTCTAACTATCATTGGCAATATTGCCTACGTTAGCTACAAAGCAATCATGCTTAAAAAAGCTAAGAAAGGAGAAAAATAATGTCTTGAAAAACTTTTAGCACATTTTTAAAAACAAAAGTTTTAACTAAAACTGTCGGCTATGCAACTTTAGGTATTGCTTCAGCTGCTACTGTTTGCACAGTTATAGGATTAAAAATTGTTCATCCTTTTAAACCAAGTTTTTATAACTATCAAGCCTACATGTCTCCTTTTGCTAAAGAGCAAATTTCAAAAGATTTTGACTTTAAAGAATTTGCTACATTAAATGAATTCACTAAAGCTATCTTAACCAAAAAAGCTGTTTCTGGCATTGGCAGTGATAGTCAAGCTGTACAATTAATTCGTAAAGGCAAATTAAGAAAAATTGAAGATTCTGAATTTGAAAGCATTTTTGGTACTACTGATAGAAAAAGCGTTTACACTGATCTAGTTTGAAATCACATGATTCATTATGATGAAATATTAAAAACAGATATTAATGGGAACCCATTAAATGCACATCTATATGATTATTTCATTCCTTATTTTGCTCAAAACATGGTAGTAGCTTATAATCCGGTTAAATTATCTAAATTAAAGTTAAGTTACGAAAGTGAAGTTTCCGATAAAACTAAAGAAAAAGTAAGAAAGGAACTTGATTCAAAAATTATTGAATATCTTACTAAATCTTGCGGTGAATACAACGGTCAATTTAGATTAGTGGATGTTTTAAAAGCTTTAAAAAATCAAGGTTTTAATCAATGAGAAATCACAGATGCAGTTAGAGATAACATGATTTATGGCTCTTCATATCGTTTAAATACTGCTACTTCAAAACGCGAAGAACAATTTACTGGTGATGCAGTTGAAGGTAAAGATTTGATTTATAAAGACCTAATTGACCAATTCCAAGATTTAGTTCGTGATGGAACTGGATTAAGCTTAACTGATAAACATATGCGCTTTATTGGTAGTGGCGGAGAAATGCTTACTAATGTTCTAAGTCCTATGAGCGATGTACAAGTCGGGATACTTTATAATGGTGACGCTTTGGATGCCTACTTTTCAACAGATAATGATGAAAGAGTTGGCGACGGAACAGTTCATTTTATTAGACCTAGGGGAAATCTTTTATTAGTTGATGGTTTAGTTATTAGCGCTGATACGAATGATAATTACTATCATAAAACTATTGAAGATGCTAAAAAAGGTTTCTTTGGTGGCTATGATAAAGATTTAAAAACTTGAGAAGATAATATCAAGCGCGATCCTAAAAGCGGTGATTTAGAATATGACGAAGCAGAGTATTCTTCATTAGGAAATTTTGACAAAGTTTGTTATACACCAGCTATTAAAGTTCTTTATGATTATGCTAAAAAACATTACTTTGAAGATATTAGCGATCCTTATGAATTAGCTTATGTTGAATCTTTATATGAAATTAAAAATGAATATACAATTTTAAGTCCAATTGATAAAACAACCAAGATTACTTATAATGTTAATCATACTGATATAACACCAGTTACTGATACTTTAATAACAGATATCAATCGTTATTATGACCAAAAAATCAAAAAATAATGCTTGACCCATATTGCTTGAGAAGCATTATTTTTTAATTGTTGAATTGTTTAATTATTCTAGATGTAGCGTCTATAATATTGTCCATTTTTACAATTTTATCTTCGTAGAATTCTTTAACAAAATCTTGTTGTAAAAATCCACGTTCAGGAATTTTAACATCGGTGTGCTTAATTTTTTCTTGTAAATTAGAGATAAATTCGGTGAAATTATATTTATTATCTTTATCAATGTAGAAGTAAATTTGTTTATCTTTCAAATTTACCTTTTCAACTGCTGTATTGTAGTTTTTGATAAAACTATTAAGAACATTTATTTTATTTGCTTTAATATATGAAGCATCTTGATAAGGCACGACGCAGTGATTTCATTCATTCCATAAATTAACTAAAGCATGCGTATGTTGTTTACCTGATTCTCCAGTTATAGTTGAATAATCAATATTCTTCAATTTTTCATTATAGTATTTAATTGTTATTTCATCTTTAACACTTTTTGCACAATCTATTATGTCTAAATTAAAATAATGCTTCTTGTCTTCGCCATCTTGACCTTGATTTTCAAATAATGGTCTACCAGCATTTATTGGATTGCAAAAAATATCAATATATTTAAAGAAATATGAACCAGCATCTCCATTGGCAACAGGTGCAGCAGGGTCATAATTAGCAGGAATCAAAAAGCCTATTCAGTCCTTTAAAATAGATTCTATTTCTTCGTTGATAACAATAAATCTTTGCATTAGTGAAACGAATTCACTATTTTCTTCTGTTAAATTTTTTGTCAAGAAAGTAGCTAATTCACTTGTATTATCTATATCTTTTAACACTGCATTTGTACTATTATCATCTGCATATTTTAAAGATCATTGCTTATTATTTTCGTTATATACCTTAACAACTTTATGTATTAATTCATCTGAGATAAACTTTGTTAAAATAGCTATTTTTTTGTGATTTTCTTCATAATATTTTTTATAGTAATGTGGGTCATTTTTATCTTTAAAAAAGCTTACTAAAGAATCATAAATACTTTTATATTCGTCATAGTTTAAGTTAATTTCTTTAACATATTTGCTACTTAAAAAACCTTGTTGACGATAAAAACCGCTTTGGCATCCAGCAGATACTAAAGCTGTAGGAATTGTAGATAAAGGGACTAAAGATAAAGCTAATCATTTTTTTGACATAATTTTTCTTCTTGTACACGAACCATATTTTTCAAATCTTTAAGTTCTTTTAAACTTAAATTACGATATGCACCTTCAGGTAGTTTTTCAATACTTAAATTAGCATAAGAAATTCTTTTTAAATTAATAACTTCATGACCTAAAGCTTTAAATAGTTCTTTAACATGGTGGTATGAACCAACGTGTAAAGTTACAAGATAACTTTTATTGTCTGCTTG
>CAMQBE010000054.1 GCA_946998935.1 uncultured Mycoplasma sp.
ATTGTATATAAATCCAACAACTTTATTAAGAACACATAATACAGGAATTACCGCTTTAGAATTAGAAAGAAATAAAAATAAAGCGATGAATAATTTTGCTATTGGCAAAGTTTATCGTAATGATGAAGATGATGCAACACACAGTCACCAATTTACCCAATTAGACTTTGTATCAGTAGGAAAAGTAAGTTTTCCGAATTTAATTTGGACACTTAAAAGTTTGCTTTCATATGTTTTTGAAACTGAACTTGAATTAAGATTACGTCCTAGTTATTTCCCTTTTACTGAACCTAGTGTTGAAGTGGATATATATTACAAAAACCGCTGGATTGAAGTTTTAGGTGCGGGTATGTTACATCCTAATGTTATGAAAATGGCCGGTTATGATACAAATAAATTTAATGGCTTCGCAGCTGGTTTAGGTATTGAACGTTTAGCAATGGTTAAATATGGTATTAAAGATATTCGCGAATTCTATAAAAATGATTTAAGAACTTTAGGACAATTCAATCATGAAAGATAGTTTCAAAAAATTTTTCGAAATCGAAAGTAAAAAACCATATTTTATAGAATTGATTAAAAAAGTAAATAAAGAGAAATTAACTCACCGTGTTTTTCCTGCTGAAGAATTACGTTATGAAGCTTTAAATTATTTTGAAGCTAATGAAACTAAATTAATTATTATTGGTCAAGATCCTTACTTTCTTTATGGCCAAGCAGATGGCTTAGCTTTTAGCACCAATAGTAACATTTGCCCTAAATCTTTAGGTAACATGCTAAAAGAATTAAAGAAAGATTACCCTGAAGCTAAAACTGAAACTTATAGCTTAAAATCATGAGCTAAACAAGGCGTTTTATTAATTAATTCAGTTTTAAGTGTGAATGAATTTTATGCTAATAGTCACCGCAATTTTGGTTGAGAAACCTTTGTTCATAATCTAATTGCCTATATAGCTAAAGAAAATAAAAATGTTGTTTATGGTATCTTTGGTAATTCAGCTAAAAAGATTATTGAAGGTATAGATATAGATCAAAATAGAATCATCTATACTTCACATCCTTCGCCTTTAGGCTATAGCTCAACTGACCATAGTTTTAAAGATTCTAAGTTTTATTTAAGAGTTAATCATTTGCTTAAAGATCATCCAATTGATTTTAGTTTAAGGAGGGAATAATGATTATAAGTTTAAAAGAATTAAATAAATTCATACCTAATATCAAGCTTGATACAAGTGTTGAAAAAGCTATCAACGATTTAGGCTATGAAGTTGAAGAAATGCATCCTTTTAGTGATGTTAAAAGTGTGCAATTTGGAAAAATTATTGATGTAGTTAAAAATCCGAATTCTAAAAACTTATTAATAGTTACTTTAGAAACAAAAAAAGGTAAAGTTGTTATCCAAACTACAGCTCAAAATCCTCAAAAAGGATATATGACTATCTTTTTCCCAATAGGAGCTAAAAAAGGTGATATTACTTTTGGCGCTAAAGAAATGGCAGGCGTAGTATCTAATGGTATGATGGCCGGCTATAATGAATTAGGTTATGATGCAAGCAAACTTCCTTATGATTCTGATGGCATTATTTTATTAAATCCTAAAGAGTTTAATATTAATGATGATCCTATGGAAGTATTCAATTTAGATGATGATAGTATTGATGTTACTACACCAGCTAACCGTGGCGATAGTAATAGCTATTATGTTTTAGCTAGAGAAATAGCAGCTTATTATCATAGTCCATTCAAATGGTTTGATTTATCAAAAACTTATAAAACTAATTTCAAAAGTAAAATTAGAGTAAATAAAAAAGAAGCTCGTGCTTTAAGTTTTATTGAAACTCAAAGCTTGAATAATCATGCTGATGTAATGGATGTGTTATTTCTAGCTAAACATGGTGTTGAAGCTAAAGATAATTGAGCTATTAATTTAACTAATTTAACTTTAATTTTAACTGGTGCTCCAGCGCATGTTTATGATAGAAACAAGATTCAAAACCAAATTAGTTGTATCGACTATAGCGGTAAAGCAACTATTTTAGGTAACAAAGAAGTTGAAGTTAAAAATGTTTTAGCTATAGCTGATAATTCAGGCATTATTTCACTTGCTTCAGTAATGGGATTAATGAATTCTTCTGTAGATGATAAGAGCCAAAACTTTATTTTTGAAATAGGCTCTTTTGATCCTAAAAAAGTTCGTCATGCAGCTAAAGCAATCAAAATTGAATCAGCTTCAAGTATTCAAGGCGGCAAGAATGTTAATAATGAAATGGTTCGCAATGCCATGAAATATCTTGAATATAGAATTCATAAAGATAAACAAATAGCAAGTCAAATTGTTAATTTGCCTGTCAGTCATAAAGGTGTTTCAGTATTACAAAATCGTAGAAAATTAGCTACTTATGCTAACTGCGAATTGAAGGATTTAAAGAAATTTAAAGATGTTGAAGAAACTCTTAAAACTATTGGTTTTAAAATTGATAAGAATCGTTTAATAGCTCCAAATTATCGTAATGATATTGAAAAATATGAAGATATTATTGAAGAATATTTCCGTTTCTATGGTTATGATAACTTTAAACCAATAGCACCTAATTTATTGCCTTTTAAAGTAGACAAAAGAAATATTTCTAAGAATCTTTTAGCTGCTATGGGCTATAAAGAAATTAGAACTTTTACTTTAGTAGCACATGACAAAAATGATTTAAATCCTTTTGATTTTAAAAATACTATCAAATTAGCAACATTTGTTTCTAAAGAACGTGAAGTGATTAGAAACTCAATTATTCCAAGTATGCTTGAAGCAATAGAATATAACTTAAAGCGTAAGATTTCTAATCTATCTTTCTTTGAATATGGAATGATTAATAATAACGAATATGTCTATGGATTAGTATCAAACGTCAAAAATTTTAATGAAATAAAACAAGATATTATTAACTTTTTAAAATTAGATAATCTTGAATTTATTCCTTTTAAAGATAATCAAAATATTCATCCAAATGTTTCAGCTAAAATCATGTATCAAAACAAAATGATTGGTTGAATTGGTAAAACACATCCAAGTTTTAATGATTTACCAGTCTATGTAGCTGAGTTTAAAAATGTTAATGAAAATAAAACAATTGAATTTGAATCTTATGATGCAAATCCACTAAAAACAATCGATTTAACTTTTGAAATCAATAAACAAGATTACATTGACAAACAAGTTAAAGCAATTAAAGAAATAGCTAATGTTTATGAAATTATTCAAGTTGATGAATACCATCACGATGATAAAAGAAATGTTACTTTAAGAATTAGCGCTGATAGTGCTAATATTGAAAAGATAAATAATAAATTCAATAAGTAGATTATTTAAAAATAGAGGTGAATTATGTATAAAAAAATAACTTTAAAAAATGATAAAGAATTAGAAGAAGCAATTAACAAAGAAATGAATAGGCAAGCTAATCATATTGAATTAATCGCTAGCGAAAACTATGTTTCACAAAATGTTTTAACTGCTAATGGTTCCATATTAACTAATAAATATGGTGAAGGGTATCCAGGCAAAAGATATTATGGTGGTTGCGAAAATGTAGATGTTGTAGAAAACTTAACTATTGAAAGAGCTAAAAAACTATTCAACGTTAAATATGTTAACGTTCAACCATATTCAGGTTCAGTAGCTAATGCTGCTGCTATAGCTAGTGTTGCTGATTATGGTGATAAAATCATGGGCTTAAGTCTTTCATCAGGAGGTCATTTAAGCCATGGCTACAAAATCTCTTTTAGTGGTCAATTTTATCATGCAGTAACTTATGATGTAGACCAAAATGGTTATCTAGATTATGAAGCTATTAAAAAACAAGCTATAGCTGAAAAACCAGCTTTAATTATTTGCGGTTATTCAGCTTACCCTAGAATTATTGACTTTAAGAAATTTAGAGAAATAGCTGATGCTTGTGGGGCTAAATTAATGGCTGATATAGCTCATATAGCAGGTTTAATAGTTGCCGGAGTTCATCCTAGCCCAGTAGGTTATGCTGATATTATTACAACTACTACACATAAAACTTTACGTGGTAGCCGTGGTGCAATGATTATGACTAATGATGAAGAAATTGCTAAGAAAGTAAATCGTTGAGTTTTCCCTGGTTATCAAGGCGGACCATTATTCCATGCTATTGCTGGTAAAGCAACTGCTTTTAAAGAAGCTTTAAGTCCTAAATTTAAAAAATATGGTGAAGCCATAGTTAAAAATACAAAGACTTTTGTCAATGCTTTTTTAGCTAAAAAAGTTTCAATAGTTTCTGGCGGTAGCGATAATCACCTCTTCACAATTGATGTTCAAAAATCATATGGAATTACCGGTAAAGAAGCTGAAACTATTTTAGGTGAATTCAATATTACTTTAAATAAAAACACTGTACCTTTTGATCCTCTTAGTCCAACTATAACTTCAGGTATTCGTTTAGGTACTGCTGCTATGACTTCAAGAAACTTTAATAAATGAGAAGAATTAGCGGATATTATTGATGTTATTTTAAGAAACTACAAAGCTTTTGCTTCTAAAGATAAAAGTGTAGCAAAACAAGCTAAAGCATTAAAGAATGAAGTTTTAGTTTTAACTAAAGAATTTCCTATTATTACTGAATACTAGTGGAATTGGACAAAACATGAAGAAAGTAAAAATATATTTAGCAGGCCCTTTATTCACTGAACCCGAAG
>CAMQBE010000055.1 GCA_946998935.1 uncultured Mycoplasma sp.
TATCTTGATTTTAATTGGTTTATTCACTACTCCATTTATAACAATAATAGGAACTAGTTGAATTATCAATAAAATAAATAAGCACGAAAATGAATTAATTGATTTACCACAAGAAATTGATGGTAACACAATTAATAATAACCAAGTCATCGTAACTAAAGTTAATGTGGCTAAAGCTCAAAAATCATCTAAATTAACCTTGATTTTTGTATCAATTAGAACTGCATTAACAGTATTGTGATTTACTGCACTTTTATATCTTTTTGTTAGAGCTTTTCCGGATTATAAAGTACCATCAAATTCTGGAAACTTAAGTAATGAACAAAAATCATTACTGAAAATTATGCTTTATGTTTCATCATTCTACATAGTTATACTTATTCTTTCAATACTAACATTAGTCTACGGAATTATCTTTTGTATAGAAGCAAATAAAGATGATACGTTAAGAACTCCCTTAATACTTGTTATAGTCGGCTTCTTTGTTGGTAGTATATTCATAATTATTGGTGCAGCAATAGGTTCATCTAGATCAAAAAAGCTAATTACTAAAAATGATTTAAACATTGAAAACTAACGTATCAAGAATCAAACAATGGGTTCGATATTTTTGACTTTGATGTAAAATAAGCTTATGGATAAAATTAAATTTAAAAAATATGCTAAGACTATTGTTATCCTTACAATTGTTTCAGTCACATTAACACTACTCTTTGCGATTATTGTAGGCGCGATAGTAGCTACAGTTGGCGCTGCAGCTGCAAATAGTGGATCAGGTAGTGGATCAGGTAGTGGATCTTCAAACAATGCACTTGAATGAATAGTTGCGTTATTTACAACATACATATTTGCAACTACAACATACATATTTGCAACCATACCATTTATATTAGCTTTATCAGCAATAGGTATTACATCATTTATATTTGGAATTTTATTCGTTATTGAAGCTTTTAAAGATACAAAAAACTTTAAGGCTGAAGCTATCTTAGGAATTTTAGGTCTATTTGTTATGTCACTATTATTATTAATTGGCGCTGCACTAGCTTTAGGTAAATTAAAGAAACTAGAAACAACTCCTAAAACAGAAGATTTTACACCTGCTACCGAAACAAAATAGATTAAGGAAAACGAGGCCAAACCTCGTTTTTTAATCACCTTCTGGAGCGTCAAAATATAATTCATTCAAAGTTAATTTGTTTTCTTTAAACATTTTAATTTTTAAACCTAAACGTGTAATCTCTTGAAGAACTATATCTTGCTCTTTTTGAGATAAATTGCATTCAATAATATCTCCTATAATTTTATGTTTTATATTATGTTTAAGGAACATTGGAATAATTTTGTCATTATCATTTAAAGATAATTTTGTATTATATTCAGCAAAAACCATTTTGTCTTTTATTAATCCAGAATCAAGCACCTTGCCATGACTTAACACTGTAAAACTATCAATGTATCTTTCAAGTTCTAAAAGTATATGACTTGAAATGAAAATTGTTTTGCCTTGTCTATTTAATTCTTTAACTGATTCATAGAAAATTACTCTTGCTGTTGGATCAAGATTTGCCGCTGGTTCATCCATTATTAAAATGTCTGGGTCGTTCAAAAGAGCTTGCATTAATAAAACCGTTTTCTTTTGACCTGATGACATAAAGGCAGCTGATTTATTAAACTCGGGCTTATCAAAACCATAATGTTGCATTAGTTCATCAACTCTTGATTTAATTTTATCTTTAGGTATATTTGACATTCTAGCAAAATGAATTAAGTATTCTCTAACAGTTAGCTTTTTAGGAAACTCTGCTACTTCTGGAATATAACCAATAATATCTTTTGATTTTTTACTTCTTGAATCAACACCGTTTAGATAAATCATCCCATAGTGACTTGGATAGAATCCAAGAATAGATCTAATAGTGGTGGTTTTGCCAGCTCCATTATCACCTATAAAACCGTGAAAAGAACCTTTTTTAACATCAAAGCTTAAATCATCAACAGCTACTTTTAATGTCTTGGCATTCTTAAAAATCATTGATAAATGTTGAATAGAAATAGCTACATCATCAGATGGTTGATGAGGCGTATATTTTTTTGCTTTTGCAATAGCTTGTTTATATTCAGCATTTATTTGAAATAAACTCTTTTTGATTTTTGCTTCCATAATTACTCCTAACCAAAGTTCTTTCTAATAAATATTTCTAGGCCTATTGCCATAAAAGCAGCTGAAAGGATAATAATGTACAAATGAGCATATTTAGGAGATATAGGATCTCTACGTTGATAAGTTATAACATTTGAATCCATTAATTTATTTCTTTGGTCAGCCTTAGCACTAAAGAAAGGTAAGTTAGAAATTATGTTTTGATTCATCAATGAATTAATATCCATTTTAGATATTTCTTCTTTAGTTAGTTTTAATTTTGAGTTTTTAAATTTATTTAAATTGAACATCATTTTAACTGACGCAGCACTATCAGGATTGTTAATAGCTTCAAGAGCTTTTTTGGTAAATGAAATGTTGTTATCGTTAATGTATTTATAGAAAATTAAACCGCAAGCAGCTAAATATAATTCATTATGTAATTCTTTAAGAGCTGCTTTCTTTTGACTTGGTTTAAAAGCAGGATTATTAATTTTTTTATCAAAGAAATCTTTAACTGTTTTTTTCTTGCTGTTTTGAAGACTATCTATAGCTTCATTACAAATTTTATCAATAGTATCGTTATCAAATAATTTACCCTTGTTGAATAAATCATCAAAAAACTTGCTTGGAGCCAATGGGTGTTCTGACATATATTTAATTGGACTTAAAATAGTAATTTTGCTTTCAGTTCCGTCTTCATTTTTAACATCTTTTAATTTAACTTCTAATTTAAGTGCATCCATATTTGCTTTAACCAGAACATCATCTGGATCTTTTTGAATATATTCAAGTATTTTGTCAACAAATGTACTTTGAATTTCTTCAAACATGTTAAATGCACCTGTTAAATTAACACTAGTAGCACCATTTAAAATTAAATCTTTGTATTCATCAATAGTTAATTTACCACGAACATCTTTTATTCTCTCGCTTAGTTTTCTAAAGTCCAAGGAAAGAGATGAATATGTAACTGAATTAATTCCTAATTCTTTAGAACCCATTTCTGTCATTCCATCTTTAGCATCAGTATCGTAAACTTTTAGATTCAAATAGTTATCTAACAAATTGATTAAGTATTGATCTGCACTATTAGGTTTAGTTCTATTTATTATCAAGTTGTAATTATCGCCTACTTTAAATTTCATTGCTTTATAGTATGCAAACTCATCTTCAAAACGTTGTCTGCGATTATCTAGAGTCAACATTGGAATGTAATATTCATGGAAGTTAATTCAATACATTTTTCTATAAACGTTTGCATTAACTTTATCTACTCTTTCAGTCAATGCTCTTTCTTTCGTTTCTTTATTGTCAATATAATTTTGATAATCTTCAGCAGTAACATTTGAAGTAATAAATGATTTACGTTCGCTGGTTTGTTTTTCTACTTTTTTAAGATTTTTATAACCGATTGTTTCACTAGAATTATTAGCAACATTTTTATTAGAATCAAGTCCAGTTTTACTTGGTATATTAACAATTAATTTACTTTGTGCATCAACGAAAGCTGCCGAATTCTCCACATTCATAGGATTTCTGGTAAAACCTAAAACAAGAATAATTAAGAAAGGAGCAATACTTGAAATAACCAAATAAACCTTCATTTCGACTATCGCTTGCACAATTGAACCTATTCCTAAAGCTAGTAATCCTGCTATTAATGAAGCTGTAAAATATGAAACTGTAGAATTAAAAGCCATTTTGAATGTTGCTTCAGGATAAATGATTTTCGAAAAGAATCAACCTATTGACATGATTGCTATACTAAAAAGAATTCCAATTAAACAAGCAAAGATATTTGCAAAATAAATTTGAACTTTACTTATTGATTTTGAAAATAAAATGTATTCAACACCTTCTTGGCGATATTTATAAAATATCGTTTGCGCTATAAAACCAGAAATTATAAATGCGCAAAAGATAGCCATATTACCAAAGTTAGTAATAAAGAACCCTGCATTTAAGATACTTTTTAAATTATCTGGGTCCTTGACTGTAAATCTGGTGGCTAAAATAACTATGAAGAAAAATGCAGCTAATAGGATTGGTAAAATATATGAGGATACCTGTCTAAAATATATTTTTAGTTGCATTGAAAACAATGAACTCATGAAACCTCCAACTTTCTCTATATATTAATTTTATAGTTTTTGGCCCTTAAAGATAATAAAAAACGCCTTGAAAATTTCAAGGGTTCTTTACAAAAGATATTTTAGTCTCTATTTGGAGCATCAAAATATAATTCATTAAGTGTAAGTTTATTTTCTTTAAGCATTTTAACTTTTAGACCTAATTTACCAATTTCGTTAGTAATTCATCTTGTTGTTTATTATCTAGATTACATTCAATTGTATCTTCAATAATTTTATGTTTAATATTATGTTTAAGAAGATATGGAATAATTTTGTCATTATCATTTAAAGATAATTTTGTATTATATTCAGCAAAA
>CAMQBE010000056.1 GCA_946998935.1 uncultured Mycoplasma sp.
AATTCAACAATAATATCCAAGTCAGTTAACGAAGTTGGAATTATCTTTACATTTGATATATATTGGTCACTTGGCACATTATCAATACTAAAATCATTAGTTGTAATTTCCACGTTATATTTAGTATTTTTGGTTATATCTAATAAAGTTACGTGAAAACTTTTATCTAATAATTGTTTTGTATCATTAAATGTGCATGAAACTGATGCTGCTAATGGTAAAGCTGCAGTTAAAGTTCCAAAATAATAAATTACTTTTTTCATATTTTCTCCTTCTAATATTTAAATTATAGTTTATTAAATTAGCTTGCTAGTGAATATAGATATTTCAAAGTTAGCTTTTATAATATAATACTTTCATTATGTCTAAAGAAATAACTTATTTTATGGATCTTGATGGTACCTTATTTGATACTAATACTTTGACTCGTAATCGCGTTAGTGGCAAAAACTTGAGCACAATTTTATTGCTTAGAAATTTTGCTAACATAGTTATTTCTACGGGACGAAGTTTCAATGACCAAAAAGTTCAACAAGTTTTATATCAAACTAATATAAGCGATATTATTGCTTCTTCAGGAGCTGAAGTTTATATTAATAAACAATTAGTTTGAAAAGCAATTATGGAACCTCAATTAGTTAAAGAAATAGCAGAATATGCAACTTTAAATAAAGCTATTTTTGTTATTTTTGATTCTACTGGCGATACGTTATATGTTAATAATAAATTCGAACGCTTTGTAAATAGAATAATGCTTAGTAGAAAAATGAAAGCAATTAGATTATCTAAAAATTTTGATGTTAATAAACATTCAGGTGTTTTAAAAATGGCTTTTATTATCAAAAATGTTACTAATGCTAAGAACCTTCTCAATCGTTTTAGGTTGAAATTTGGCAGTGTAACACACTCTTATTTAGCTTCATCAAATTATGTTATTGAAATTACAGATGCAAAAGCAAACAAAGGTTTAGCCTTAAGTAAATATTGCTTATTAAAAAATATTGATGTTAAAAACACAGTTCATATTGGTGATTCAATGTCTGATTCAGCTGTTAAAGGCTATGCTGGAAAGTTAGTAGCTATGGGCAATTCAACTGCTGATTTAAAAGCTATTGCCGACGAAATAGCTCCTAATAGTAAGCCTAATGGTATTTATAAATATTTTGTTTCAAAGAAAAAAGATAAAGCAACTGAGGAACTAGCATCTGGAGGTAAGCATGATTAAACTTGGATCTCATATTTCATTTAAAGGACCTGATTATTTGCCTGCTTCAATAAAAGAAGCTTTGTCTTATAAAGCAAACACATTAATGATATATTTAGGTCCTCCGCAAAGTGTAACAAGAGTAGATGTATCAAAATATCATTATGAAGAGTATTTAAAAGAATATGCTTCAATAATACCTAGTGAAGATATTATTATTCATGCTCCTTATATAGTTAACGTTGCTTCAAAAACTAAGGCTCAATTTGCTCGTGATTTTATAGTTCAAGAAATTAAAAGAATGAACTATATTCATAATAAATATTTAGTACTTCATCCAGGTGCTTTTACTAGCTTCAGTTTACAAGAATCTTTAGATATTTTAGTTGAATCTATTAAGTATATTTTAGATAAAACTAAAGATGTAATTATATGTTTAGAAACTATGGCTGGCAAAGGCACTGAAGTATTTACAAATTTTGACCAAATACTCTATGTAATAAATAAAATAGGCAATGATAGAGTACAAATTTGTTTAGATACTTGCCACGTTTGAGATGCTGGTTATGATATTAAAAACTATGACGAATTTAAGAAGCAAATAAAAGAAAATGGAATCTTAAAGCATATTAAAGTTATTCATTTAAATGACTCAAAAAATCCCTTGGGCGCGCATAAGGATAGACATGCTAATATTGGCCAAGGTTTTATAGGTTTAGAAACATTAAGAAAGTTTGTTCATGATCCTGATTTTGATAATGTAAATATTATTTTAGAAACTCCTTGAACTGATAATGGTCCAATATACAAAGAAGAAATCGCTATGTTATTGAAATAACATGGCTTCTTCTTTAATTTAAGATTAAAATTAATTATTTAATTTAATTAAAACAAAATATATAATACTTAGTATATATGAAGACTATTAAAGTTAATGGCATAAAAAAGAGATTAAACATAAATTCAAAAATACTTAAAAAAGAAAGCGACATTGTAGGTGATGTTGAATTCAATGTTGGTTTAGAAATCTTAAAGTTTGTTATATTGACGCTAATTGCGGCAGCGTTTTTTATGTTGCATTATCAATCAAAATACGTTTCTAATGATGATACTAATGCTCAAATAGTACGTAAAGCTTATCTTTATACTTTTGGTCTAGCTGCTGGTGATTTGATGGTAGTTTTACTGGCTGGAGCTTATTTTACTTTGATAGTTCGTTGACTTGGTCATTCATTAAAAAACTATTATTTCAAATGATTTAAACCATATACATATGTTGATTATTGGTTGTTGAAAAGAAGAGTAATTATTTTTGTATGATTATCACTTCTTTTTGGTGTTTTAATTTACCACAACATTTTAGTAACTCAAAGAGTAGATAACATTTGATATTACAACTCTGCTGATTGTAAAAAGATTTTTAGCCACGGTTGATATTATTCATTCACAAATCAAAGTTTCCGTGAAGCTAATCCTAAATCAATTGTAAATTATCCTGTAGCTTATGGCAATGTGGGCATTTTTATCGATAGTATTTTGAATGTTTTATATTGTATTTCTTTTGGACCATATTTAGCTTTAATTTTAGCTGGCTTTATCTTTGCATATGCTTGATTAAAACTAGTTACTATTAAACCTAAAGAATATTTCGCAAATCTAAATGAAAAGAAAAAAACTTTAATCATGATTGAAAAATATTTAGTAAAAATAAAAAGTTTGTTCTACTACACACAAGATGTTAAATATTATTTTGCTTTTATGAAAGACGCTGCGGAAGCTTTAAAAATTGATTATACAAAAGTTAATTTTTACTATTTGAGAAAACAAGTTGAAAAGAATATCCATCTTTTAGCAACTAACACAAGTACATCGAAATACTTTATTAATGTTGTTCATTCTAAATCTAAAGCAAAGATAGAAGAAGAAAACTTCCTTAAAAATATTGAAAGTAAAACGCCAGTTTCACCAGCAGCTGATTTAGTCTTTTCAGGTACCAATGCAGCCACAGTAGCTAATTACAATTACAAAGGCGATAGAAGTAAGTATATTTCAGCTGAAGCAACAAGCGCCTATAGTGCTGATTTTGACTTAACTAACTCTAAAATAGAAGAAAACGAAATCGAAACTAATGATTTTGTTAATAGCCAAAACCATGTAAAAAGTTCTAATACTACTGCTAGAGATATTAATAATTTGTTTGAACAACAAGTTAAAGAAAAACAAGAAACTATTCAGCAAACAATTGTTAATACTCCAGCTGATAAAGATTTATTTAATGATTCAACTACTATTGAAGAAAGTAAAAATGAGTTTTCAAAATCTAACATGGTTCCTAGAGCTGAAAATGAAATGCCAAATACAACAACAACTTCAACGGCATTCCACTCTCAAGAATTATCACTAGATGAAGCTTTTGAAACTAGAACTATGGAAAACGACGCTAAAAGTGATAGTACAAAAGGTGAAACTCAAGAAACTACTCAAGAAACAACAAAGACTCAAATTACAAGTCCAATTTTAGAAACACCATCCAAAACGCAAGAAGTTGAAGTTCCAGATTTCAGCGACTTTGTTCGTAATGCAACAGATATTAATACCGGTAGCGTAGATAATAGTAAAACCATAGGTTTTGATATACCTGAAGATTCTCAAGAAACAACTGCTATAAAAGACGTGGACGTTCAAGAACAAGAAATTCAAGAAAATGCAAAAACTCAAACAACAACTTCAGCTACAACACCTGGTTTTATTATTCCTGAAGATTCTCAAGAAACTAAAGTTGATGAACAAACTATTGAATCTATTGAACAAAAAGCCCAAGAAGAAACACAACAAGTTAATCCAAATACTAATTTTAGATTTGGTTTTGATACTGGAACAATCGAAATGGCTATGATTGAAGAACAAAAACAAACTCAAAAACAAACACAAGTTAATCAACCTGTTGTTAATGCAAAATCTGAAGATGATGATGACGATAGCTGAATAAGCCCAATTTTAAGTGATAATTAAGGAGAAACTATGAACAAAACACCTTGAGAACAAGCGCAAAGTATAATTGCTAATGTTAACAATAGAGACAATATTTACTTTTTAGAATTCACCGCAGATTGGTGTCCTGATTGTCGTGCAATGCAACCTGTTATCTCTGAAGTTATTGAATATTTCAAAAATAACAATAAAGTTGTTTTTATTAATGTTGATGCTGAAGAAAGCGGTTTATTTAGAAAGCCGAACACCGAATACCAAGTACTTCAAATACCAACCTTTGCTGTTGTTAAAGGCAACAATATTTTGCATTTAGGTCATAATTACTATCCTAAAGAATTATTAATATCTTGAATCGAAGAAGCAATAGAATAATGGAAAAATCACAAGTT
>CAMQBE010000057.1 GCA_946998935.1 uncultured Mycoplasma sp.
AAGAAAACCTTGAAGCTGTTAATAAAGTGACAAAGCATTCACCAGTTATTTTGGCCACTGGTAGAGGGCCTAAAGAACCAATTGTAGCTAAAATATTAACAAATTGTGATGCTAGTTATGCTATATGTCAAAATGGTGCGACCATTGTTAATAATAAATTGGAAGAAGTAAAAGTTAATCAGTTATCAAAAGTTAAAACGAGAGCTTTGTTAGATTATTGCAAAAAAGAAAAGCTCTATATTATTGTAGATAATACTCAATTTATTTATGGGCCAGATACTAATGTTACTCTAGATAGGCCGTGAGTTAAAGAGTTTACTTTCAAGTTATATGAAGATATTCCTTATAAAGAAAATGTTAGAAAGATTTTAGCTTTTGGTAAAAATCTTGAAGGTATGGCAAAATTAAAAGAAGAATTACCAAAGATTGTTAATGGTTTAACAGTTTCATTTGTTTCAAAAGGTTTATCTATTGAAATAACAGATATTAAAGCAAGCAAAGGCAAAGTTAGTTTATATATGGCTAAAAAACTTAGTGTTAATCCGTTAAAATGTGTTCATATTGGTGATTCAGGAAATGACATATCTGCAGCACAATATTTAGGTGGTTTTATAGCTATGGGCAATGCAGCAGACTATGTTAAAGAAAAAGCTGATTATATTGGTCCTAACTTTAGGCCAGCAGGTATTGCTAAGTTATTCAAAATTATAGAAAATAATGAGATTTAATTTTTGTTATTTTTTGATTTATTTTTCTATATAGTAGTAAAAATAGTCAAAAATAAAGGAACTAATATAAAAAGGTGTGTTATAAGATTCTCTACGTTTTCTTATTTCGTAATTATTTTATCATAATCCATTTTGTAGCAAAGGAAAATACTGCATGTAAAGTGCATGCAGTTTCCTTTTGCGTGCGCGCGCGCTACTTGAATAGTGCAAGATAAAGACACTACAAAGCTATTTACCATAGCGTGTTTTATCTTGAAATGATTTATTCTTTGAATAAATCAAAATTAATATTTTCGTGTTTTTAAAGTGCATGCACTTTTTTCGTTTTTGCCTAAATGCGCATGCACTTCCGCATGCACTTTAACTTGTATATTTTTATTCTAAAAATATATTAATACTACTTTTGCGCATGCACTTTGTTAAAAATGCTGCTTAAATGAAAAATAAGTTTGCTTTTGTTTCCATATTTTTTGCAATGCTTAACTGTATTGTTTTTAGTGAAAATGTAGCAAATTTCTTTGAGCAAAACCTCTTTAAATCGTGCCCAACTATCGTTTCAGCACAGCCTCCAAAGTAGTTTTTAACTAGCACTGAGTTTCAAATATATTCTCTATTTTCTTTATAATATTTCTTGAACTTTTTAGCATTAGCATATACAGTTTTATTCTTCTCTTGCTTTGTTATTCACTCTAAAACACTGTCCAGTTCTTTCTCAAATTCATAAATTAATCCTTTAGAAAACAAGTTGTCTAACACGCGATAAACATCTTTATAATCCCTAAAAAATCTCTTATTACTTACATTAATTTTTTTGCTATATCCAAAAGCTTTAAACATATTTGCTTTGAAATGAAATGGATCATAAACTCTCGTGGCTTTTAAATTATCAGCTATTGTAGTTATGAATTTTGCACCATCTCCAGAGACAATAATTTCACAATTTTCTTTATATAAACTGTTTAAACTTTCTCTAATTTTGTTTTCAAAATCTTCTTCACTATTGAAGTTTTTAAACTCACTTGCAAGTGGTAAAAACTGCATAATAGAGGTCTTATTTTCTATGGCTTTTACACTACTTCCACTAAGCAAAGTATGTATAGTCGCCATACGCACTCTAACCTTTATTTTTTTGCCTTTAAAAGACACTCTAATATAAGCATCATCAATATCTATTTGTATAGTCTTGTACTCTAGATTTTTATAGTCTTTTAAAGTCAAATTATTTAATACTTCTTTCATTAATTGTTTCCTATGGTAATAATAAACGTGATAAGGAATAAGTAGCTTACTATTATCACCTTTTGAAGCGTATATATTGTTTTCAACACATTTTTCGACGCACTCTTTATAATATTTATTTCTACCGTTATCAGCTAATCCTTCACTCGGATAAATAACTAGTCTTTTGCCTGTAGTTTTATCTTTATACATGTAGTAAATAATTCTTACTGTCTCGCCCCAAATAAAAATATCTCTTTCTATTTTTCTTTCAACATTATATTTAATTTTACGCTCTTCGCTATTCTTAAAAACTTCTGCTTGAGCATTTCAATTGTCAGCTGAAGTTTTACTCATTTTGTTCTTCACAGCGTCCTCCATAATCAATTAAAAACGACGTTTTCACGCCGTTAATAATTTTATATGTTTTACTTCAGCTTCGTTTTGTCTTTGTCTGTTTTGCTTTCTTTTATTGGTATTTCCTTAGCTACTTTATCCTTAGCTTTTTCGATATTTTTATTATCGTATGGATCAATATAGTTTGATTCACTTTTGCTACTTTTAGATAAAAAACCTATATTTTCAAAAGAATATATATTATCGTTATCCTTCGTCTTATCTAAGTCTTTTCAATCATTATGAGCAATTTCTCTAATAAAATAATTACTAGTTTCTTTATCTAATTCATACTCAAAATCATTTTGATTAATTATATTTTTCTCTTTACCAATACATAATTTAATATTTTTTAAAGCTTCTTTTGTATATTTTGTATTAGAAGTGTTTGTGTTAATTAGGAATTGGGATTTTGAAAAATTATTAGCAAAATAGTTTTTTGTTGCACGCTTAACTTTATTACTATTATTAGACAATGTAGATAAAAGCTGATTATTTATTAACTCATCGTTAGTATATAAAACTAAATTGTGCTTTAAATTATTTGATATCTTTATTATATTTAAATCGGGAGGAATTGCATTTATACGGCGACTTAGGTCATCGACTATCAATGATTTATCATTTTTATTTAATACAGAAGTATCTTGATAAATTGCTTTATCTATATTACTTTCAAGCAATTCCTTATCAATAATAAATATATCCTTAGTAACTACTACACTTTCATGATTCTTTCAATATTCGTTGGTTTGATAAGAGCTGTTATCAATTATTAAATTATATTTGCTAGAACTTTTTCTTGCCGTTTGAAGTCTTATACAATAATAAGTTTTATTTTTTGTATTTTCAAAAATTATCAAAGGATGAATTTTAAATTTTGTATCGATATTTAGATGAAAAATATCTTCTAATAAAGGATTTGTAATTTTTAATGGTCTTCATAGTTCTAAACTCATATAAAAATTATACAAAAAAAGAGGAACAAACCTCTTTTTAAGACGAACTAGAGTCTAAGGCGTATCATCAAGCGCTTAAAGATAAAATATGAGCTGCTTGCTTGTTCGATTACTCATATAACAAAATCCTTCTTAGACTATTGTTTATATTATACTACAAATAAACAAAAAAATTAATAATTTGTTCAAATCTTATTTGCATTGTATTCTTGTAATACTTTTCCGTCTATTGGTTGGTTAAAAATATCTTCTAATAAAGGATTATTAATTTTTAAAGGTTTTCATAAATCTAAAGACATAATAAAATTATACAAAAAAAGAGGCAAAAACCTCTTTTTAAGACGACCCAGCCTAGGGAAATGTAGCTACACGCTAAGCTTGCTACTGTTCGATTACTTACGTGTATTGCCCTAGGTTCATATGTTTATATTGTATAGTAAAAAAACAATATTTTATAAAATTCTTAATTTTTATGTATATTTTTATTTTTTTCTAATTCTTTTTGATTTTTGATATGTTCTTTTTCTAAAAATTTCTTACGCATTGCAATATTTTTTTCATATTTTCTATTTTTATTGCGTCTAGCTCTTTTACCAAAACTTCACCCATATTTTCTTAATAATGTTTTAGTTAGGAAAATAACTCCAATTTTTATTTTGCAAATAATTTATTAATTTCTTCATCACTAAGAACAACCGGCTTAGCCTTAATTCTGTCTTTTTTATAGATTTGTATTTCTTTGAATTTCTTAATTGCAACTTGTTTCTTGCTCTTGCCAGCTTTAAAGCCTTTTTTATTCAAGTATCATCTAATACCATATATGCCGCCAACAGCAAGACCTAAGGCAAGCATAACCGATACAATTCAAATTCAATAATTACTTTTATGGCTTGCTTTTGTTTTATCAACATCTAAATCTTCACCATTAGGCTTTTTATGCTTATCGTTTTGTATTTCCTTAAATCATAATTCATCATCAAAAGCATTATAATTTGCATCAATATTATTCACCACTATAGCATAGGCAAAATTAATATTATTGCCTTCTTTAACTGGTAATAAAACAAAATACTTGCCTCTAGCTTTATAATCTAAGCTTTTATTAAAGTTATCGTTTTCTACTTCTTTAATTGCTTTTTCTAAAGCTTCGTGGTACTTCTTAAATAGCTCAGTATCATTTATTTGATACGGAATAGGAACTTTATGTCCTTCAATTTCTCAAGTATTATATTCAGCCATTACCTTTGCTTTAGTTTCTTC
>CAMQBE010000058.1 GCA_946998935.1 uncultured Mycoplasma sp.
CATTATTCCTTCTTTAGATAAACCAACTAAATTAGAAGATATTTTAAAAGCTAACCATGATAAAAAAATTTTTATAGCTTATGAAAATAAAACTAGTTCTAAAGTTATTTCTTTACCTACAAATAGCTTATTAATTGTTGGCCCTGAAGGTGGTTTTAGCGAAGCAGAAATAACTTTAGCTTCTAAATATAAAGCTAATGTTATAAACCTAGGAAAAACTATTTTAAGAGCCGAAACAGCTTGTTTAACATTGCTCTCAAAAGTGATTGAATAATAATTTCATATCTAGTATAATAAATACTATGTTAATTTACATATCTAATTTAAGGAGAAACTATGGATAAAGAATTATTAAAAAAAGATTTTTACGAAGCAGTTAATAAAGAATGATTAACTAAAGCTAAAATACCTGCTGATAAATCAGCTACTGGTGCTTTTGAAGAAATCGACCGTCGCAATGAAAAATTAGTTAAAAAATTAGGCAAAAAATTAGTTAAAGAAAGACAAGAAAACACTCTTGAAGATATCACATTACAAAATTATGCAGACCTTCAAATGATGGCAAGCGACTATCAAACAAGAGATAGATTGGGAGTTGAACCTTTATTGCCTTATTTAGCTAAAATAGAAGAATTAAAAAGCTTTGATGATTTAAATAAAAACTTTGAATTTTATTTTACACATGGTTTCCCTGTACCTTTTGATTTTAGTATTACTAATGATTTTAAAAATGTCGAATTACAAAAACTAGCTTTTTCAGGGCCATTGTTGATATTACCTGAAAAATCATACTATGATGACAAACATCCTCTTAAAAAGACACTTCTAGCTGGTTATAGCAAGATGTGCGACAAATTATTAAGCCAATATTCTATTGATAAAAAACAAAGAAAAGAATTGATAAGCAAAACTTTAGCTTTCGACGCTTCATTAGTACCTTATACAATGAGTGCAGTTGAAAGAAGCAACTATGTAAAAATGTATAATCCTTACAAAATGGTTGATGCTCAAAGTAAAAGTAGTTTATTTGATTTTAAAGTTTTAAGTGAAAAATTAACTGGCAAAATTGTTGCCCAATTAATTGTCATTTACCCTAAGTTCATAGACAATTTAGACAAAATTTATAACAATAATACTTTTGAAAATTTCAAAGCTTGAATGTATGTTAATACAATAGTTCATCTTTCGGGTTATTTGGATAATAATAGCAGAATAACTGCTGGTGAATATTCCCGTTTAATATCAGGCCAAGCTAAACCAAAAAGCAAAGAAAAATCAGCTTTTTATATGGCTTCAGGCATTTTTGGAATGCCTTTAGGTCTTGAATACGCTCATAAATATTTTGGTGCTAAGGCAAAGAAAAACGTAGAACACATGGTTCACAATATGATTGATATTTACAAATCTCGTTTAAGAAAAAATACTTGATTATCTAAAAATACTATTGCTAAAGCAATTCAAAAATTAGATAACTTAGGAATACATATTGGTTATCCAAACCAAATTAAACCTATCTACAAAGAATATATTATTACTTCATATAGACACGGCGGTAATTTGCTAACTAATATTTTAAATATCACAAGTATCAAAACTAAATATGAGCTTGCTCAATATATGGAACCTGTTAACCGTGAATTATGGGAAATGACTCCAGATGAAGTGAATGCTTACTACAATCCATTTATGAATCAAATTGTTTTCCCTGCAGGTATTTTAAATGCTCCATTTTATTCAATTAAACAATCTTCAAGTCAAAATTATGGTGGCATAGGAGCCGTTATAGCTCACGAAATATCTCATGCTTTTGATTCCAACGGTGCTAATTTTGACCAAAATGGCAATTTAAAGATGTGATGAAAGAAAGAAGAAATTCAAATCTTTAAAGATTTATGCAAAAAAATGATTCAACTTTTTGATAAAGCTCCTACTTGAGTTGGCCCATGCAACGGCGAATTAACAGTATCAGAAAATGTAGCTGATGGAGGTGGTATATCTTGTGCTTTAGAAGCTGCTAAATTAGAAAAAGACTATAATGTTCAAGAATTCTTTATTAACTGAGCTACTGTTTGAAGAACGCTTTATAAAGAAGCTATTGCTAAAAAATTATTAGATATAGATGTTCATGCTCCTGCTAAACTAAGAGCTAATCAACAAGTTAAAAACCTTGCAGAATTTTACGAAGCTTTTGATATTAAAAAAGATGATCCTATGTATTTAGATGAAGATAAAAGAGTTAATATTTGATAATTTATTTCCGGAACTAGCGTAAGCTAGTTTTTGTTTATTTTTTACTAATTATTCTATGCAGTAGACATATTAGTAATTTTTTAGTGCCTAAAATTAAAATGTACAAAACGAGAATATTTATATTTAATATAAATATGTTTAGTATAATTTTTAACGCTAATTCATATATTATAAAATTTTAACTTTATAAAATTGGAGGAAATATGAGTTCAAATAAAAATAAAGCAGCTAAAACTTTGGCGGGCTTAGCAACTGTAGCAGCTTTAACTGGTAGCGTATTAGCTTCAGGATTATATGTTAAGACGCATAAAAATAATGATATTTTAGGTGATTCAAAATTAACATATACAAAAAACAAAAACGTCTTTGTAAAAGATCTAAATGTAAATTCTGATGATTTAGAATTAACACTTTCAGCAAATATTTCGAACAAAGAAAAAAATAAGTACAAGTTTAATAAAACGATCGTAGGTTGAAATGATTATGAAGGCAAAATCATTGTCAAAATTGAAGCTATTAAAGTTTTTGAAGTCAAATCAACTAAGTATTTTGAAATTAGTGGTTTTAAAAAACTAGACCTTACTGACTTTATTAAATTCAATTATGACAAAAAATTTAAAAGCAAAGATAAATGCCAATTATACCTTGATAGTTTAAACAAAAACGATCCTAATGTTTATGGCAAGATCAAAAATGATCAAATATTTATTCTTAAAGAAAAACCAAATAAATTAGATTTTGTTTACCTATCAGCAGAAGTTAAAGGATTAAATTCTGATATTTTTGATGTACATTTTAATTACAAATTTAGTGGCGAAATCCATGACGATAAGTTAGTCAACAACGAAGCAGAAATCCACATTGAAAAAGATATTACAAAAACTTATTCATTTACAATAGATAATACAAAAGAAAATGAAGAAGCAAAAGCTAGACAAGATTTAAGAGATATTTTAAATCATTACAATGAGTTAAAAACAAAAGTTGACAGTGATAAATTAAAATACAACACTTTTGATTCTAAATACGATGAGTTAATTAACTCAATTAACGAAGATATCAAAAGAATTAATGAATTATTAAGTGGTTCAGAACCTGTAAAAGATAAAGTTGTAAATGAAACAAATGTATATCAAGACAGAAACAATGCATTAAACGCTTTAAACCTCAAAAACTTAATTGCTTCAGCAAAAAAATATGAATCCAAAATCGATAACCTTAATGATAGCAAATATAAAAAAGATATCAATGGTAATGTTATAAGCAAAGCTTTAGATGATGAAATAGCCAGCGATGAAAATATTCTAAAAAATCAAGAAACAAGCAAATATCTTGACGCTATTAATAATTTGTCAAATAAATTTAATGAATATAAAGCTACATTAAATAATGTTTTAAATGAAGCTAAAAAACTTTTTAAAGATAATAAAGCTACATATCAACCAGTTATTGAACGTTTAAAATCATATAAAACTACACATAATACACTCACTCCTGCAGAACAAAAAGTATTAGATAATTTTGCTAAATGTGAAGAAATTGATGCTAATAATGATATTTTTGATATCAATAGCACTCCAACAGCAGCTATTAATTCTTACAATGAGTTAGTAAAAAGCATTGCTAATTTAACAACTGAACAAGCAGCAAACAAGAAAAATGCTGAAGACAAAATTAAGGACCAATTAACCCATTTTAATGAACTTAATCAAGAAATAACAAATCTACATGGCAAACTCCAAAGTCATATTAGTATAGATTTAGAATACAAGACTCTAGTTAATGATTTTTATACGAAATCTATTGATAATAATGAAAAGTCAATTCTTAAAAACTGATTAGATGAAATGGATGTTTATCTTGGAGATAAAGATTCAAATAAATATTTAAATGCACTAAAGAATTTAGAAGAAATTAAAACTTTTGTTGCCGATTATATAGTCAAATTAAATACTACTAAAACAAAATTGGATGATGCAACAAGTTCAGAATTAATTGCTCTAGCAAACCAATTAGAAATAGAACTTAAAGATAAAGAAGCTACTATAGATTTAAAAACCACGCAAGCCTCTAATTATTTAAACTCTTCTATGAGTGCATCAAATGATTTTGAAAATTATAGAAATAGCCAAAGCGCACTATTAGCTAAAAATGAACGTAAATTTGCTGAAAATAAAACTTTAATTATTGAATTCTTAAATGCAGAAAATAATAGTTACACAAATAAATATCTTAGTGAAATAACGAATGCTTTAGCATTAGCAGATAAGAAGTTATCTGATTTTCACGCTATTGATCCACATTC
>CAMQBE010000059.1 GCA_946998935.1 uncultured Mycoplasma sp.
ATGCGCCCATAGCTCAATTGGACAGAGTGTTTGGCTACGGACCAAAAGGTTGCGGGTTCGACTCCTACTGGGCGCGCCATATTACTTATAAAGTAACCATTAAAGCAGAATGACCTGCTTTATTTTTTATTTTTTTGTATGCTATAAAGCATAATGAAGAAAACCAAAGATATGTCCATAGAAATAAAACTACCCAAGGAATATTAAAGTTAATTTTAACAATCACACTTATTTTTAAAGCTAAATTAATAAGCCAATCTAAAGCCATATACATGTAATTTAATAGTGTTGGGCTTCATCAAAATAATATCGAACATAAATAATAGAACTCAATTATAGGGCTAAAAATAAAGATAAAAATCAAAGCAAAAATGTTCCAATTTTTATTTATTTTAAAAACAAACATCAAGGCAAATAAATATACCAAAATGCCAACAATTAAAGCTGCATAAACTTTTTTTAATTTCTTGAATTTTTGAACAAATGAATATAAAAACATAATCATTAAAGTATTCAAGAACGACATTATGAAACCGATAGAAAATACATTGTTAAAATTCAATCAAAAAATAATAAATAATGCAATACAAAATCCATCATATTTTTTGAATTTTTGATAATATTTATATTTGCTTTTATTATTTGATTTTTTAACTACTTGCATAATATAAGCTCTTAGGCCAGATATTGGACTATTTAAAAAAGTTAAATAGAAAAATGCCAATACAAAAACAAATTTATTAGGATCAACTTTTAACTTTTTTAAAGGTTTGCAAATTCAAAATAATAGCAAAAATAAAACATCAAAATGAAATCCATCAGTCTTCAATAACGTTGAAAATAGTATCCGTTTTCATTTGCATATTGATGAATCTTGTCTTCTAAACTAAATCTTTGACGGTAAATTGTTTCAATAGTAGAGTTCTTTAAAAAATACTTTATATCATTTTGCAAAAGAAACGTTTTTTCAAAATTCAATTCACTATTTTTTACATCTACTAAAGTGCCTTTTAATTCTACGATGTAGCCATAATGGACAACATCTTTTGTATTAAATTGATTTTGAAAAACTAATACATTTTTATTACCAATTTGAATCAAAAAATACTTCTCGCTAGCTTTAATAACTTTGCCTTTTATCATGTACTCTTCATCTGGATAATTAGTAACATTTATTAGTTCTTTTTGAATAATTATTGCAACATAAAAACAAACCAGAACTAAAGCTAAAATTAGCACTTTAGGTTTAATTAAAAGAAGATAAACAAAGAGAGCTAAAAATGTTAAAGCTCAAATAATTTTTGTACTTGGCGCAAAGATAGTTAAATGTAAAAAAATAGGAAATAAAAAAGCTAAAAATCACAAGTTTAAAGAATTAAAATTGTATGTAATTTCTTCAAGTTTGCCTCTGAAAGTTTTAATTCCATTTTTAACTCTTGTCATATTACCTTCTTATGATTTTTTTGATAAGACATTATTTTTTTAATTATTGGCTTAGTGAATTTATAGCTAATCAAAATATCATAGGTTAAATCTTCTCAAATTACAAAGGGGCCATATTTTGGGTCATATGGAACATATATTTTGCAATCCTTAGATATTATTCTTTGCAAATTAAAACTTGAAATATCTGCATTAGTTTTTAATTTTGCTTTAGCTAATAATTCTTTCAAGCTAACTGCTTTTTGATAAGTTGTTTTGTTTGGGAATTCAACTGCTCCATATATTTCAACATTAAATTGCCCATTAACATTTTGATTAGATTTTAATGATGTAACTTCTGTTTGATTAGCTTTAAAAGCTATTGTAGTACTTGAAGCTACAACACCTAAAATTGCTATCGAACCAATAATTAATTTCTTATTCATAACTTATCTTGTGTATTTTTAGGATTTTTAGTTAAAAAAAGAATAAATTATCACTTTTGGCCTTAAATTCTCGATCTTTATAATTAAAGATAGTTTTTGTTTTGCAAAAAATAAATTGTATATATAATAAAAAAGCAATACATAAAGACAGTAACGGCTTATGCTTAATCATGTTACCGAGTGTATAGTCTTAATTTATACATTTCAATTTGTCCCGTATTGCACCTTTGAAATTATGAAAGGGGGATACTTAATGCAAGCAAACAAAAAACCTGTTAAAGAATCAGCAAACAAAAAAGCTAAAAAAGATTTAGCTAAAATTATAGAAAGCAAAATCAAAGATGCTAAAAGTGTTGTTATTGCTGAATATCGTGGCTTAACCGTAGCTGAATTATTACAATTACGTCGTGAAGCTAAAAAACAAGGTATTGAAATTAAAGTATTCAAAAACCGTATCTTTAAGATTGCTGCTAAAGCTGCAGGTTACAAAGACTTTGAAAATAACTTAGTTGGACCTAACCTTTTTGCTTTTAGCAACCAAAACGATATTGCTGCAGCTAAAGTATTGGTTAAATTTGCAAAAGACAACAAACTTCTAGTTCCTAAAATAGCTATCTATGAGGGCAAAATTGTTGACGCAAAAGCTATCCAAGAAATTGCTACATTGCCAACCTATGAAGAAGCACTTACTATTCTTGCTCGTTCACTTATGGCACCATTACAACAACTCTCTCTTTCTCTAAAACTATTTAGCGAAAAGAACGAAAATAAATAATTTTGAAAGGAAATATATCATGGCAAAATTAACAAAAGAAACATTCATTTCATCATTAAAAGAAATGTCAATTAAAGAAGTTATGGAATTAGTTGAAGCAATGAAAGAAGAATTTGGCATTGACCCAGCTGCTGCTGTAGCTGTTGCCGCTGGCCCAGCTGCTGGTGAAGCAAAAGAAGAAAAATTAGTTGTTAATGTTATTCTTAAATCAGATGGTGGTAAAAAACTTGCTGTTGTTAAAGCAGTTAAAGAATTACTTAACCTTCCTTTAATGGACGCAAACAAATTAGTTTCAACTTTACCTGCAACTCTTAAAGAAAATGTTAAACCAGATGAAGCTAATGCTTTAAAAGCAAAATTAGTTGAAGCTGGAGCTGAAGTTGAAATTAAATAATTTCTTAACTTTATAACACTTAAATGACCTTCGCGGTCATTTTATTTTTTAACAAATCTATCTTTTAGAATCAAACAACAAAAAAATAATCAATACTCCGTATTGTCTTACTATTTTTGGTGTAGCAACCTTGCTAATATAAGGGAGTATAATTTAATTATAAATAAGGCTATATGGAGGAAAAATGAAAAAACTAATACTTCCTATTTTAACATCTGCATCATTAACTTTACCTATTGCTGTATGTTCAAGCTGTTCTAAGACAAAAACGGATAATAAAGAAATTAAAAAAGAACCTTTTATAAAAATTGGCAACAAGAAATTTTATTCACTTGAAGAAGTACATGAATATTTAAAATCTCAAAATGTTTATATCACAGCCAAACAAATAAATAAATTAAAATACAAACTAAATAGTCAAAATATGACATTTGAAAATCGCGCAAAATTAAATGAATATCTTACAACTTTAATAAATAGTAAGGAAGTAACTACTGAGTTAGATTTTGACAAATTATTAAAGTATAAAGAGTTTGATAAGAGCATATCTAAAAATGGGCTTAAATTCATTGACTTTGATAGTGCACAGGATAATGTGACTATTTACAGAGGTATTAATGACTCAGCTTATTTAAATAAAACTGATGCCATTGATTCTTATTTCAACATAGGAGTAGTATATCCATTTGGAAATAAAATTTACTCTTCTATTGAAGCAATGCGTAAAGAAATTGAACCGGAAATAGATAAAATTAATTCTCAACAAGATTTAACTGATTTTATAGATAAATACAATCTTAACGGTTCAAGTGAAATATTAAAATTCGCTAATGGTAATGAATGAGCTTTACCTACTGATTTTCTCCAATTATCTAATACCGCAACGCTAACTAATCAAATGAAGAATGAATTAACAAATATAATAGTAAATAATTCAACTGCATATGTAATGATGGACACTCCTTTTGGGCAAAAAGCTTTCTCAATAGATGAAATTTTAAAAAATAGCAATTTATCGCAACAATTTTTAAAAGATTTATCAATCTTCAATGTCATAAAAGCTGATTTCAATTATGGAAAATCAAGTTTTATAGTTGACTCTTCAAAAAAATGACGAAAATAATTTATTTGGAAATTATATTCATTCTTCTACTAACGACTCAATTGAAAAATTTAACGATAGTAATAGAGAAATGTGAAAAAAGACCAAAAATGAAGGTAGCTCTAATGTCTCTTTAAATGAAGAAGCCCAATATGTGAATAAATTCTTCTCCTATATTTTTGATGTTGTTATGAGAAAAGACATTGATAAAAAAATCATAAATGGACAAGACGCATCTGCTGAAAAAGAGATTTTAAAAAATAATATTTCTGTGTTAAACAATACAGCTGATGTTCAAGCATTAAATAAATTAAATAGCTTATTAAAATCATTCAAAATAGAAGGTAATTCTATTTCTCTTTACGATAG
>CAMQBE010000060.1 GCA_946998935.1 uncultured Mycoplasma sp.
ACCAATATAATGTTGTATCTAGATATTTAAGTCGTTATTTTGAAAAATATCAAGATATTGATAAAACTCTTGTAGAACTTCAATGAATCATTAAAAACTCAATCGTTTATGTTTACTCAGTCCAATTAAAATATCTTATTGAAGGTGGCAGGGTTTCAAGCTTCAAACGTTTTTTATTAAAAACGGCAGCTGTGATGAAATTACGCCCTTATATAAAGTATTATGATAATAAAGCGGGTTTTGGGGGCATTGCTAAAGGCCACAAAGGTGTTATTAATCAAATATTTAATAAAATGCTATCATTTTCAAAAGCCAAAAATAAAGACATTCCAGAAAAATATTTAGTTCATTGAATTCATGGTATTAGCGATGATATTAACAAACAAGTAAAAGACATAGCTAAAACTAGAGAGATTTTAATTTCTAGCGAGAGAGACACTTCTTCAGCTGTAGCTGCTCATACTGGTCCAGAAGCAATTTCACTTTCAATAATGCCAAACTTAGACAAAAAAGAAATTTAAAATATAGGTCGCGTTTAGGCCTATATTTTTTTTATGGAAAACCAAAGTTATTTGACTTCAGATGTTGATTGTTTTTCTTTTTCTTCAATTACTTCAGCTTTAATATCTGATTCGTCATCAAGACATTTCTTTCGACGTTGAATAAGAACTAAAGTTGGTATCATTTTGTTATCGTTTAATAATTCCATTACTTTATTAACGATAGCAATTTGGTCTTTGATACCTAGATAAGCTAATGAATCTACTTCGTTGTTTTTATTAATAATTTTGTTTCTTAAATCGAAGTAATTCATCTTGAAAATAGCACTCAAATCAACAGCTTTAGCTATTTCGATCATTTTAGGTGAGCCTTGTTCATCGAGTCCTTCTTCACAATGAAGCTTAACTATATAGGGGTTATCTTTATACTCTTCTTTTCAATCTCTAAGACCTGAAATAAAGAAAACATAATCGTCATCTTCTGTAATCAACAACATCACGTCCGATTTTAATCTCTCTCCTTTTACTCTTTGGACGAATTTGGGTGATAGTAAAATTGGTTTTAAAACTGGTAAAGCCAGATTATTATTCACTTGTAAATTTTCCATGACTCTATTGTAAAAGATAACAAATGTCGAAAGCGACTAATTTAGGCACAATTAAAAATATGTGAATAACTTTTAAATCCTTCTTTTTATCTTCAAATTTATATGAAAATTGATGTTTTTTACTTAAAAAAATCCACAATCCTATGGGTATAAAATTTGTTATTATTGGTATAATAAAGTTAATACATTATTTTAAGGAGAAAATATGAGAAAAAAATTAAACACATTTACTTTCCCAGCTTTAGCAGCATCAGTTGTCTCATTTTTACTATTAATTATTTCTTTTGCATACTGTTGTTCAGATAACTTACTTGGGCGTGGCTTGAATTTAGCTAATATTTCTGGGCCTTTATGCTTTACATTAGCTTTTGAAGTATTTATTTTATTTTTTATAGTTGTATATCGTTCTGGAGCCTATGGAAAATCAATTTCTAAAATTGAATTAGCTTTCACTATTGCATTCTTTGTAATAATGATTTTGCCTTTAACATACACAATTGTATATTTTAATGGAGCTTCTAGCACTGATTCATTTAGAGCCCTTGGTATTGCCTCTAGCATAATTGGAGCAATGGCATCATTAGCTTTCTTAATTTGCACAATTATCTTTATTGTTAAAGCATAAACTAAAAGATTCAAAAAGATGGCGTAAGCCATTTTTATTTTTGTCTTATATTAACGAGTTTTTTGACTGCAAATAAAAATAAGTGGTATTAAAATGGAATACAAATATGAAAGGACAAAACACTATGAATAAAAATAAACTAAACTTTTTAAAATATGGATTATTGATAACAACTCCTATACCTTTTGTTTCTATAGCTTCAAGTTGCAATAATAATTCAAACAATCAAAATACTAATGTTAATGAACAAGAAAAAATAGATAAAGCGGCTAATGCTGTAACTTGCGAATATAGAGTCGATAAAACTAATGTTAAAGCTACAGAAGCCCAATCAAATCAAATTGAATATAAAAACTATGATTGTAAACTTTATCAATTTGTTTATATATCAAAAGTTGGAGATGATTCAAAAGGCACATTGGATGTTACTTTTAAATTAGTTTCACTATCAAATCAAAAACTTGAAAGTAAATCAGTAACTAAAACTATTAATGGTTTTAAAGTTAATAATGTAAATCCAGTTAATCCAGTTGATAAAGAAAAGATTGATAAAGAAGTAGATAAAGTGACTTTAACCTATAAAAATATCAATAATAGTATAAAACCTTCACAGGTTTCTTTGCCTCAAATTGAATATCATAATTTTGACCAAAAGCTCTATAAAGTAGTTTATATTACAAATAAAACTGACGATGATGAAGGAACATTAAATGTAACTTTCAGATTAGTTTCATTGTCAAATCCAAAATTGGAAAGTAAGGCAGTAACTAAAGCAATTAGTGGATTCCACGCCAATAAAAACGATCCTGAGCAAGTAAAGATTGATAATGCAGCAAAATCAACTATTATAAATTATGCTATTGATTCTAATAAACGTAATGTTATTAAACCAAGTAAAGCAGACATCAATCAAATTATATATGGTGCTTATGATGACAAGCTTTATAAAGCTGTTTATGTTTCTAGCGAACCAAATGATCAAGATGGGATATTAAATGTTACATTAAACTTGTTTCATTGTCAAATCCAAAATTAGAAAGTAAGCCAATAACTAAAGAAATTAAGTATTTCTTTTCAATTAAAGAAGATAGACTTAAAGTCCAAGCTACAGTAAAAGAAACTGCAAAAAAAGTAAATGCGAACTACAAAATTAACAAAGAAAATATAAAACCATCAGTTGCTGATAAAAATCAAATAAATTTCAGCAACTATGATGGAAATCATTACACTATAGTTTATATTTCGCAAAATGCAGATGACACTTATGGTAAATTAGAAGTTACTTATCAAGTAGTTTCAAAAGATTATACTGATATTGAAAGTGAAAATACAACTTTTGCAATTGATGGTTTTAAAGCGCAAGATGCAGCTGTTGCGCTTATAAATAGCGAATCAAAAAAAGTTTTATTAGAATATATAAAACCTGGTGGTAGACCTAATGATGTAAATATTTCTAATCTTATAGAATGTTATTCAAATGAATCAGTATATAGCCCAAGCCAAATTAAAATATCTGGTTATGACGAATCTAAGTATGAAATTTCATGTATTATAAAATATCACTTTGTTAAAGTCGGACCTCGTATTTCAAAACAAGATGGCATTCCTGATAGACAACGTGGCGATTTAAATATACTTGTTGAATTAAAATTGAAAAGTAATAAAAAAGTTTCTAAAAAAAATTTCACTTAGAACAACTGGTTCATTATTCTATGGTGTTGCAGATATGGATTATGACGATTTACCAGAATATATTTTGTAATAATTATGTAAATGGTTTAGCTTGTTTACAGCTAGCCATTTTTATTTTGCTCTTTTTGAAATTTAACTTTTAGTATAAAATATAAACATTAAATTAAGACTTAATTATATTTATAGAATTTAAGGAGAAAACTATGATTAATGTTAATACATTTAAACCAGGTATTACTTTTGAAGACGAAAATGAAATTTTTGTAGTCTTAGAAGCTCAACACTCAAAGCAAGGTCGCGGACAAGCAGTTGTTAAAGCTAAAGTTAAAAACTTACGTACAGGTAGTATCACTATTAAATCTTATACTGGTGGTGTAATGGTTAAAAAAGCAATGATTGATCGTCGTCCAATGAGTTATTTATATTCACAAGGCGATAGCATTGTTTTAATGGATGCAGAAACCTATGAACAAATCGAAGTTCCTCAAAAACATGTTGAATGAGAAATGAATTTCTTAAAAGAAGGATCAACCGTTAAAGTACGTAAATTCCAAGATGAAATTTTAGACTTCGAAATCGATGATAATGTTGATTTAGCAGTTGTAGAAGCTCCAGATGCAGTTAAAGGTAATACAACTACAAATCCTCAAAAAAGAGTTAAAGTTGAAACTGGTTTTGAATTAGATACTCCTATGTTTATCAAAGAAGGAGATATTATCACAATCTCAACTGAAACTGGTAAATACGTAGGAAAGGCTAATAAATAAAATGAATTTAGTTACAGCAAGTTGCGGAGTTAACCAAACATATTCAATTACTGAAGATGCATTTCAACAACTAATTGAACAATGTGTTCAAGATACTCCATTTGTAAAATTAGCTAATGAACCAAGAATTTCTTTTGAAAAAGATCAATCAAATGTTTCATTTGTTATTGATATTAAAATTAAAAATAAAAAGAGTATTGAAACAGCAATAAGCACTTTAGAAAATGAAATTAATAATCGTTTCGAAGGCTTGTTAGAAATTAAACCTAGAAGCATAAGAATTTGCTTTGTCGGTAATTATTAAGATATTTA
>CAMQBE010000061.1 GCA_946998935.1 uncultured Mycoplasma sp.
ATGAAATCCGCAACTGTACCTTTTAATGATTTACCAAAGTATGGTTTATTTTCAAGAATATTTCTTGTACCTTTAAATAGTAATGAATTACTTTCTTTTTGTTGATTTAAAAGATTTAATTGAGTTTCAACTTTATATAAATCAGATTGCTTTTTATTGCTTTTTATGTTAATTACATTAATTTCATCGTCATATTGACTAATAGTTTTTTGGTTTTCTGTAATTCTTTCATTTAAAGCTTGAATTTCACGAATAAAGTAGTTAATCTTGTTACCTGATTTTGAAATTAAGGTTTTATAAGCGTTAATTTCTTCATCTCTAGCAACTTTGATGTGTCCTTCAGCGATTAAGCGTTCTTTTTCACTTTCACGCGCAAGTGAAAGGTTAATTGATTGTAGACGTTCTTTAACAGCTTCTAATTCAATTGAAAGTTGTTTAATTTCACTTTCTGCTTCTGCTTTAAATTTAGTATTTTGAGTAATTTTACTTTCAGCTTCAGCAATTCTTTTTTCCAAATCGCTTTTAGTTTCATTAACCCCTTCTAATTCAGAATTAAGTCTTTCATATTGAGCACTAAAAGTTTTAATGTTATCAACTAACAAGCCAATTTCGACACTCTTTAATTCATCGCTTTTAGCTATATAAACTTTTGCTTTTTCAGCTTGTTTTCTTAAAGGCGTTAATTTGCGTTCAATTTCAGCAATAACTAAATGAATTTGATCCAAACCTTCTTGAGTTTTTTCAAGTTTTGCTATAGCTTCCTTTTTACGGAATTTATATTTTGAAACTCCGGCAGCTTCTTCAAAAATGCCTTTTCTTTCTTCTGCTGTAGCTTCTGCAATATCACTAACAGTACCTTGAGAAATAATTGCTAATGATGATTTACCAATACCACTTTCCATAGCGATATCTTTAATATCTTTAACACGACAAGGTTCACCATTAATAAAGTATTGGTTGCTACCGTTTCCTCTTTCTAATACACGGCTAATAGTTACAGTTTCATGTGGAATGCTACTAATACCATTACGGTTATCAAAAGTTAAAGTAACTACTGCTTTGTCCATAGGTTTAGCTGTCTTAGAACCAGCGAAAATAACATCGTCCATGTTGTCCCCACGTAATTCTTTAGCACTACGTTCACCTAAAACTCATTTAATAGCATCATTAATGTTACTTTTACCTGAACCATTAGGGCCAACTATACCAGCAACCCCACCATCAAATTTCAAGCAAATTGGGTCTGCAAACGATTTAAAACCATGAGCTTCAACTTTTATTAATTTCATGCTTTCTCCTTCACAAAATCAACTTCTTTGAGTTGTATTTATAATCATAATTATATTAAGATAATAGATTAATTTATAGAAAAAATAGCGAAATATTGTTTTATTTTTGAAAATTAGAAACTAATTATGTATTTAATCTATTAATTTAGCTTAAGCAATTAATTGCTTAAAGTCTTTAATAAAGCATTTGTTTTTAGCACATATAAATAATAATTTATAATATTATTGATTGATAGTAAACTTACTATTAGGAGAAAAAATAAAAAACAAAAAATTATTTTTATTAGCTTTAAATTGCCCCCTTATAGCCTTACCATTTGTTGCTATTTCTTGTGGCAATAACGGTTCTTCAAATAAACCAGTCAAACCAAATAACCCAAGTAACCCAACTAATCAAGCAAAAAATAAATATCAAAAATTAGAAGATGCTTTTGCTACTATAGAAAGCATTGATCCAAGTATAAAAGATATTTATGCAATGAATGCGGATGAAAATATTTTTAAATTAATTAAACTAAAAGCATCTGAAGGCACAGTAAATATTATCAATGAAGTGATTCATATCCAACAAATACAAGTAGAGAGTTATCATATACTATCGAGATTGATGGCAAAACATCTAAACCTAAATGAATCGAAATTAAAGGATTCA
Source organism: uncultured Mycoplasma sp. (assembly GCA_946998935.1). GTDB lineage: Bacteria > Bacillota_I > Bacilli_A > Mycoplasmatales > Metamycoplasmataceae > Mycoplasmopsis. The sequence continues at coordinate 1,942 of CAMQBE010000061.1, forward strand.
AATCTACAAGAGAACACTTAAATAAAATATTAGTGCCAAATTGAAGAATAATCATCAACCAAGCGAATATTTTGCTTCAGATATAACAGCTTTTAATGTAGATTGAGAAAATATTCCAAAAGATGTTAATTTCCACAATGAATACAGTATTTATGACAATCAAGAAGGTTCATTAACTTTATTTTATAGAATAAGTCGTGCTTCAGTTGATTTTAGTGATTTTAAAAGTTTTAAAATAACAGGTTTTAAAACAAAGTCAGCTGCAACTAATCAAGCCGATTTAGATAATACTGTAATAAGTGAAATAAAAGCTAAAAACAACAAAGATATATCAAAATATACTGCAGACCAATTTTATGATTATCAAGAATTTGAAATCAAATTATCAAATCCAAATGCAACTTACACTCATGTTGCTTTAACGAGAGATAATGAAAAAGGAAAGTTGATATTCGTTTATTCAGTTGGTATAAACGGTAATCAAAGTAAAACAAAAGTTTATAAATTATCTGAATTTCTACTTCCTAGCGAACTTGAAAAAATAACAAAGGAACTTAAAGATAGTCTTACTTTAACACTATCAAATAATAAAAAAGTTAGTGAAGTTGTTACATCAGATGTTAAAGAAGATGAAATTATAATTACTGCACCAGATGGCACGAAAGCTGAAAACATTAATATAAGAACTAATAAACCAATACTTGCAACAATTAATTTGGAATTTGATATTTATTCATCTAAATTAGATCAAAAAATAAATATGACATACGATTGAAAAGGCTTTAAAGCCACAATGCCAAAAGATGTTGTAGCTAAAGCAATATGTAAAAACTTTAACATACCTGTAATTCTTGATGAAACATACGCAAGCAGTTTAAATAAATCAAGTATATCCTCAAGCCATTTTAAATGCTGGTAACTTCTTTGGTTATATACAAGCTGAAGTTGTGGAAGTTGTTCCAAACGATTCAAAAGGCGAATTGCTAATTAAATACAAAGTAACTCTAAAATACGATGATGAAGACTTTATAAGCGATATTAAAGAATACACTTTAAGCGGTTTTAAAACAAAATAACAAAATATAGATGTTGGCAAAAGCCAACATTTTTTAAAATAAAAATAGCGATTACTATTTACTTATTATTCTATTAAGCAGTGTTTTTAGTCAAAAATTCTACATATTTTTTGCATCTTTAGGAAGCTTAGAAATAGCATCTTCTGCAGCTCTTAATTCAGCTTCAGATTTACTTTTTCCTTGTCCTTGACCATAGATTTTTTTGTCATAAATTAAATCAGCATGAAACATATTATTTTCGATTAGACTACATTCATAGACAATTTTGCCATTTAATTTGCCTTGTTGAATATATTCTTGGAAAATGCTTTTAGCATCTTTTAATTGAGTTCCATCGCCAAAAGAAGATTCTTTAGTGATAGGAAAAAGATGTCTTTCTAAAAATTGATTAGCGACTTTCATCGATGTATCTATAGTAATAGCAGCAATAAAACTTTCGAATAAATCGGCGCCCACTTTTTCGCTATTAATTACAGATTTATAAATTTCACCCTCGCCAGCTAAAACTAATTTTTTTAGTCCAATTTTAATGGCTACATTATTCAATGTTTCATTAGAAACAAGTTTACTACGCATAGTTGTTCAGTACTTTAAAGGAGTATTAGAATAATTATCCATAATATAGCGAGTTACTAAAAACTCTAAAATACTATCACCATAAAATTCGAATTTTTCATAGCTTTCATTTTCACTTTCACCATGAGCAGTTATTTTTGAAAAATAAGAACCATGAGTTAAAGCACGTCGATAGGTTGATAAATTATTGTAAGCTATACTGTTTTCTTTTAGAAAATCAATAATTCCTTGTGCTTTTTCAGTAGATTTTTTTGACATCTTTTACTCCATATTTTCAGCTCATTGTCTTGCAGCTAAAGCTTTTTTAACTTCGCCTAAAACATCTTTTTGCAAAGCCATTTTGATTTGGTTTAAAGCACCAATATAAGCTTTTGAATCGCTACTACCGTGGCTTTTAATAGCTACACCATCAATACCAACAACCCAAGCTGCTCCAACATTACGATAATCTAATGTTTGCATAACTTCTTTAAAAGCACCTTTTAAAAATAAGTAACCGAACTTACGAATTGGTTTAGCAACAATTCTACTTTTTAATAAGTTTCTAAAACTTAAAATAGCACCTTCGAGGCTTTTTAAAACTAAGTTTCCACCATAGCCATCAATTACAGCTACATCACAGACACCGTTTAAAATATCACGTGGTTCTTGAAAACCAACATAGTTTATTTTTGGATCATGTTTTAAAATAATATTTGCTTCTTGCACCATTGGAGTACCTTTATAATCTTCAGTTCCAATATTAATTAATGAAATACGAGGGCTTGAGTTATTTAACATAACTTTGGCAAAAGTGTTAGCAATATTAGCTCATTGAACTAAGTATTCAACTTTAGTTTCAATATTTGCGCCAACATCTAAAAGTAAAAACTTGCGACCAATAATAGTAGGCATTTGAG
>CAMQBE010000062.1 GCA_946998935.1 uncultured Mycoplasma sp.
ATATACAGATGGTCAAATTATTAAAAATGTTGAAGATGTAGATTTAACTTATGAAGGCATGGGTTTAGTTAAAGATAAAAACTATTCAATATTTGTAGAAAACCTTTTAGTTGGCGAAAAAGCTGATATAGAAATTAAAAAAGCTAACAACCATTTTTCTTTTGCTTCAGTAATTAAAAGATATAACGATTCTCCAAAAAGAGTCGCAGTTGAAAATCAAAAGCTAATGGATAGTGGGTGTGCACCTATTGCAAATTTAAGTTATAAAGATCAATTAGATTTTAAAGAATCTTTTGTTAAATATCTTTTTGGTAGAAATATTCATTACAACGAAATAAAAAACATTTTAGGTTCATCTAAACCTTGAGCTTATCGTAATAAATTAACTGTGTTTATAGAAAATAGAGATAATAAAATGGTGTTTGGTTTATATGAAAAAAATACACATAATTTAATTGAACAAGATAGTTATGATTTAGCTTTGCCAACAATCGATAAGGCTATGAAATGATTGAGCACAAATGTTAACAAATATCACTGCTTTATAGATAATTTGGACAATTTTGAACAAGTTATTTTACGTTATTCAGAAACTTATAATCAATTAATGATTGTCTTTGTCGCAAAACAAACTATTGAGCTAGAAAAACGTTTTGTTGAAGATATTAGAAATGCTTTTCCAGAACTAGAATCTCTAATTTTAATTAATGATGCTTTCAAAAGAATAACGAGTAAAAATTATGTTAAAAATCAAAGTTTTATTTATGATAAAATTGGCGATTTGAAGTTTAAGATTAATTGAAATAGTTTCTTCCAAATTAACTCAAATCAAACAGATAATTTGTACAATCTTTTAATCGATAATATAGATATAGACCCAGATGATATAGTACTTGATGCATATTCAGGGATTGGTTCAATCTCATTAAAAATTGCTAAAAGAGTTAGAAAAGTTTATGGCCTTGAAATAATTTCTGAAGCGGTAGATAATGCTAGAGAAAATGCAAAATTAAATGATATTAAAAATACTCAATTTTATGTTGGGAATGTAGTTAAAACTATTGATAAAATCCAAGATAAAATTAATACAGTGATTGTCGATCCACCTCGAACCGGCTTATCAAATGATTTTAGAAATAAGTTAATTGATATGAAAGTTAAACAGATAGGTTATATAAGTTGTAATCCTCATACATTATGTAGAGATGTTGATTTATTAACTAAAGCTGGTTATACTTTAACTTTTCTAAAACCTTGCGATATGTTTTGCCAAACTCATCATGTAGAATGTGTTGCAATATTGAAATTAATAGGTGAGTAATATGAAAAAAAGTATTGATAGCTTATTTTTTACGTGGTGGTGGAAATTATTCAGTTGGTTTTGTTAAAGAAGGAAATACTGAATTAGTAGCCGAATTAATCCAAAAAGAAACTAATGGCCATTTATTTAAAATTGAAAGTGAACATTTTTACCCAAATAATTACGATGAATGTACAAGAGTCTGCAAAAGTGGAAAAAATGCAAATGCTAGACCAAAATTGAAACAAAATATTAAAGACCTAAATGAATATGACATTGTATACTTAGGGTATCCAATTTGGTGAAGTGATTTTCCTATGGTTGTTTATAGTTTTTTAGAAAATAATGATTTTTAAAATAAGATAATCATGCCTTTTTGCACTCATGAAGGAAGTGTTATTTCTTCTACAGTTGAACACATAAAATCTATTTGCAAAAACGCAGATGTGCGTGATGGATACAGCCAAAAAGGATCAATAGTTGGAAAGAACTTAGCAAAAGCCGCAAGTGAAATAAAAGAATGAATTAAAGACAATTCATTATAGTTGATCTTAATAATCTAAATTATTAAAAAATAAGAGACTAGCTCTTATTCTATTTTTGAGTCTTTGAATATCTTCTTCTAAAGAAGCGCTTTTTATTACCTTCTCCATTATCTAAACTTTTTGTAAAATGACATTTAGGGAAGTTTTCACAACCAACAAATTGTTCGCCACGTTTGCTTGTTCTAACAACTAGATTGCCATGGTCCTCAGGACATAGTTCATCAATTTTAGTTAAAGCAAATGTTGTATGTTCCATTGTTGTTGTTGCGTCTAAGTAGCTCTTAGTAAACTTAGAGTAGAAGTCTTCCATAACTGGTTGCACTGCCGTTTTATCTTCAGCAATTAAGTCTAATTCTGCTTCGACTTCAGCTGTATATCCTTCATTGATAATGTCGGGGAAATGTTTAAGTAATTTTTCTAAGACAACTTCACCAAATTGTGTTGGATGTAATGAGCCATTTTCTAGAGTTGCATAGTTACGGTCTTCTACAATTTTAACAGTAGAAGCAAATGTTGATGGACGGCCAACTTTAATATTATCTAAAGCTTCAATTAATGAACCTTCGCTATATCTAGGCTTAGGTTGAGTTTCATGATTTGTAATAATATATTCTAAAACATTTACTTCTTGTTTTAGTCGATAATTAGGATCTTCAATTTCGTCTTTTTCGCCTTTTACAATGTAGTATCCGTCAAAAAGAATTTTGCTACAAGTCAGTCTAAGTTCAACTTTTTCTTTTTTAAAAGTGTATTGTTTATTACTTCTAATTGGTGGATTAATTAAACATTGTAGTGTGTGTTCATAAATTAGTTTATAAACATTATATTCTGTGTCGCTCATTTCTGGGTATTGCTTTTTAGCCATGTCAGGGCTTAAATTGATATTAGTTGGTCTAATAGCTTCGTGGGCATCTTGGTCCCCAGCAAAACCTTTAATTTCTTTAAGAATATAGTTATCTCCTCATTTCTTAGAAATAAAAGCTCTTGCTTGGTCTAAGAAATGTTGACTTAAACGAGTACTATCAGTACGTGGATAACTTATTAAACCGCCTTCGCCATATCCTTCATAAAGTTTTTGTGCGCATGCTTGAGTTGAACGAGATGAATAAGGCGAACGTTTATATAAAACAGCTTGCTTAAATGGGACTAAAGTAGTTAATTTTTTAGAACTTTCTTTGATATCAGTAACCTTAATAACATGTTTAGGTTCAACATCTATATTAGCTTTTACATCATTTAATTCTTCAGGGTAAATTCAGTCTTTTTCGCCTGTTTCATGGTTAGATTGGTAAATTGAAGCAGATAATTTATCAGTTAGTTTTGCTTCTAGTTTGTGGTATCCCTTAGGTACAAAAGCTTTGATTTCATTTTCACGGTCAACAATTAATTTTAATGCAATTGATTGCACTCTACCAGCAGAAGGATTTGTGGGACTATTAGTCATTTTCTTTTTCATTAATTGGCTTAATTTGAAACCAATTATTCTGTCTAACATTCTTCTTGCTTTTTGAGCTTCTATTAAAGGTTCATCTAATTCGCCAGGATTATCAATAGCTTTTAAAATTGCTTCTTTTGTAATTTCATTGTATTTAATTCTTGAATATTTGTCGCCAATTTTTAAATACTTAACTAAATGATCACCAATTGCTTCACCTTCGCGGTCAGGGTCAGTTGCAATATATACTTTTTCAGCTTTTTTGACAGCTTCTTTTAATTTTTTAACTACTTCTCTTTTACTTGGATCTAGAACAAATTGAGGTTCTCAGTTTGTTAAATCTATTCCAAGGCCGCTATCACCTTTAGTAGATAATTTTGTAATATGACCAACTGAAGCCATAACTTCGTAATCATTGCCTAAGTATTTTTTAATTGTTTCAACTTTATTAGGGGATTCCACTATAACTAATTTCATAATAATTTCACTTTATCACAAAAATAGAACTAATAAAAACAATTTGATTTAGAATTCGATTTTTTTGCGAAATTATGAAAATTACCAATTACTTATTTATTATTAAATTTGCTAATGATATTTGTATTTATATATATAATTGAAAACGAGTATTCAAGAAGATATTTAATTTTAGTAAATATAGAGTACTCCTTGGCCGATTTAGGCCCTGATGTCCAAAAGGAGAAAAATGTACAAATATGAAATCATGTTAATACTCGATCCTAAAGCTGATGTTGATAAAAACATCAAATTAGTTGAAGGTATTTTCAAAAAAGCTAATGTTAAAAAAGCCGAAAAAATGGTTCAAACAGAATTAGCTTACAAAATTAACCATTCATTAAATGCACAATATCTTCTCTTTGAAATTCAAGCAGAACCTGAATTAATTGCTGAATTTATTCGTCGTGTAAATATCACAAAAGATATTTGAAGACACATGATCATTAACTTGGATAAAGAAAAAGGTTATGGCAAAGTTAAAAAAGTTCGCCCTAACTTTAGAAAAGAACAAAAGAATTTTGAAAAGAAACCTTTTGTTAGAGATGAAAATTCAAAAAGAACAGTTAGAGAAAACAAAGAAGTAGCTGGCGATAAAGAAGTTA
>CAMQBE010000063.1 GCA_946998935.1 uncultured Mycoplasma sp.
AAGCATTGCTTAATGATTTATGGTACATACCTGGCGTTCTTTTAATTTGCAGAAAATAAGCAGTTAAAGCTAAGGCAATAGCTATTAAAGAAACAATTAATAATTGAAGTCATTTTTTTAAAGTAAAAGCATTTTGTCAATAGGTTTTATTCATAATTATTATTTGACTTATTTAACTATATACTAGACTATTTAGTTGATTTTTTAGAAGCTTTTTTAGCACTTGATTTAACTTTTGCTTTTTGTGCTTTAGCTTCTAATGAAGATTCTTTTTTAGGAGTTTTAGGAAATGTTTTTTTAGTTGTTTTTGACTTCTTTGCTTTTTCTTTTTTTAATGCATCAATTACATCTGACATTGATTCTAAATCACCACCAGTAGTTGTTGTAGTAACTATAACTTTCTTAACAACTCTTTGTTTAGGTTTGGCACTTGATTTAGCTTTAGGAGCTGTTTGTTTTTTAGCGGCAGTAACTTTTTTAGTAACTACTTTTTTAGTTGCTTTAGGTTCTTTTTTAGGAGCTTTTTCTTCGTTAATTGAAGGTTCAACAAGTACTCAATCGCCTTCATCTTCGTCTTCAACTTCTTCTATTTCTTTAGGTGTTTCAAAAGGACTTGGGCCTAAATCAACATTAGTTATTTTAATTTCATTTGTTGGAGTATCTGCATCCATTACTAAGGTGTATTCTACGCCTTCGGGAATTACATCTAGTCCATCAAAAGCTTTATTTGAATAGCTATTAATATTGTTATTATTGTTTATTTCAACACCAAAATAAGGAACTGGTTCATTTGGCAAATTAAATCCTTGAACTCATTCATTAACTTGGGTTTTAGTACCATACAACCAGTGTTGATCTTCAACTTGGAAAAATTCAGGAACGTTAGGATATTTTTGGCCTTCAAGATAGTTTAATTCAAATGAAATGTTTTCAAATTTTTCATTTGCATTAGAAATCTTAGGAATAGCTTTGAACAAGTTAATGGTATATGGATGCATTGGACGTTCATAAACTACTTTAGTATCACCTGATTCAACAATTTTACCAAGGTGCATTATTTCAACTTTATCAGCGATATATTCAATCATTGATAAGTCGTGCGCGATGAAAATCATACCGATATTCTTTTGTTCGCATAAGTCTTTTAATAAGTTAACAACTTGGGCTTGAATAGAAATATCAAGTGAGGCAATAGGTTCATCAGCGACAATAACTTTAGGTTGAGTAATTAAAGCACGTGCAATAACAATTCTTTGACGTTGGCCACCAGAGAATTCATGTGGATAACGATAAGCAAATTGTTTTAATAAACCAACATCTTCAAGTGATTTATAAATAGTTGTTTTGGTTAAAAGATTAGCTATAGAGTATTTAATAAATGGACGTTGAATTCATTTTTCAAATCAGTTCGCAAATTTTTTACCACAAGCTTTTTCTAATTTAGAGTTTTTAATGCCCAATAAAGTTCTAATAGCATCAATATCTTTATTTAGATATTTAGTTTCAATTTCGAATGATTTTAAAGTTACTAATTGGCTTTGAATTCTATTTTTATAAATACCGATAACTTTTTTTAATTCAACTGCTTGTTTTTTGAGTTCTTCAATTTCTTTTGTATTAGCTTTAGATTTAACTTTAGTTTTTATTTCTTTATTTAATTTAGTTAAATCATTGCTTAATCTATCAAAATAAGATTTTGAAATTTCTTTAAAACGACCGTCAATATAACTCTGGTTAGCAACCAATTCTTTATAAAGGCTGGTAGCTTCAGCTATCTTATCTTCTAATTCTTTAACTGTCTTTTTATTTTCTTCTACTCATTCAGCTAGTATTCTTTGGTTAGTTTCATAAGCTTGATCGTATTTTTCTTTATATTTAGCTAATTCTTCGTCACTAACACCAACTGTGCCTTTAATCTTGCATAATTCTTTTTGATCCGAAATTTTTTGAGTTAAAGTTGAAAGTTTGTCTTCCATATCATTATGATTTTGGTTATTAGTAATCTTGTATTTATCAGTGTTAAAAACAAAATATGTTGAAATAATTTCTTTCAATTTTTTAGCAATGTGATGGTCAAAAACCACTGGTTCAAAGTATTTTACGTAAAAATCGTTAGAATATGATTTTAATTCAGCAACAAACTTTTTAACTTCTTCGTAACTTAAATGAGTTAATTCTCTTGAGCTTTTTTTAATTACTTCATAAACCTTTTTGTTGATTAATTGTTTCTTTAAATTAAATAAATATAGATCTAAAGAGAATGAATTTAATTTAGCAATTCTATCAATTTTAGATTCATTTTTATATTCAATAGCAAAGTTGCTAAATGTATTACGATTAGATTCATCAGCTTCAGCATTTTGTTTCTTTAATTCGCCTAGTTCTTCTTTATATTTTGCAATTAATTGCACTGAATCATATTTTTGTTGAGTCATTTTATTTAAAGCTTTTGCTTTTTCATAAGCTTCACGAGCTTTAACTAATTCAACTTCATCTTCAACTAAATTACGTTCACGGTATTCTTTTTGTTTTTCATAGTAGTAATTGATCAATGTATCCGTATTTGAATACATGTTGTTTACTATTTGGCTTTCAATATTTTGTTTTTCTTCTAAATAGTTGTAGAAGAGGTTGAAATTATCTTCATAATTCAACTCTTCATCGTATTGATATTCTTTAAACTTTTGTGTTCAAGCAGGGAAGAAATCTTTAGATAAATCATTAATAGAATTAAGGTTATCAAGTTTCAAAGATTTAGCTTTAATATCAAAAGAATAGTGGAAATTTTCTTTAACTTCAAATCAGTCTTTAAAAATATCTTTAACTCTAGCTCTAGTAATACCATTAACTTCAAGAGGTTCTTTAAGAGTTGAATAAATATTCTTTTGAGGGTCCAAAGCCGCATGAGGGTCTTGGAAAATCATTTGAATATTTTTTCTTAAAAACCTTTTGTTTTTAAATGATAAATGACGACCTGAAATAACTTTTCCACCTAAAGTAACAAAACCATTAAAATCATCATATAAACGTAATAAAGAACGTCCAACGGTTGTTTTACCAGAACCAGATTCACCAATTAAACCGACTATTTCGCCTTCATGCACATCGAAAGTAACATCATCAACAGCCTTATTAACAATACCGTTATTTGAGAAGTATTTCTTTAGTCCTTCAATGTCTAAAATAACACTTGCATTATTCTTTTTCATCGTGGAATACCTCCTCAAAAGCTTTTATTCTTGTTTCTAATTCTATTGGTCTTTCTACTTTAGGTGCATCAGGGTGTAATAACCAAGTTGCAGCTGAATGGTGTTCATTAATTGGAATCAAAGGTGGTTCTTTAACAAAATCAATTTCCATTGCATAATCATTACGTGGAGCAAAAGGATCACCTAAAGGCAAGTTTGCCATATCTGGCGGTGTACCTTTAATCGAATACAATCTTGCTTGACTATTTTCAGGTATAGCTGAAATTAAAGCTCAAGTATAAGGATGACGTGGGTCAGTGAAAATATCTTTACGTGTGCCACGTTCAACTATTCTTCCTGCATACATGACGTAAATGTAATCGCAGAATTTAGCAACAACTGAAATGTTGTGGCTAATAAGAATAATTGAAATACCCATGTTTTGTCTAATTCTTTCAAATAGAGCCAAAACACTAGCTTGGACAGTAGGGTCCAAAGCTGTTGTAGGTTCATCAGCGATAATCAATTTTGGTTTTAAAGCAACTACCATCGTAATAACAACACGTTGTTTCATACCGCCACTAAGAGTGTGAGGATAACGACGATAAATTTGCTCAGCATCACGGATACCGAATTCTTTTAATAAACCAACAAGGTAATCATATTTTTCTTTAGAGCTTTTTTGCTTTCACTCTTTGTTTAAGTTCAAAGCGTCTAAAAGTTGTTTGCCAATTGTCCTAGTTGGATTTAATGATGTAAGAGGGTCTTGAGGTATATAACCGATGTAATGTCCTCTAATTTTTTGTCATTGTCTATCTCTTTTAAATTTTGTTAAATCAATATCTTCAATTTGCATTTGATCAGCCATGAAGGTAGCTCCTTCATTAACATTAATTAAAGCTTTTGAAGTTACAGATTTACCTGAACCAGATTCACCAACAAGGCCGACAATTTGACCTTTTTGAATATCTAGATCAAGTCCACGCACTATTCTTAAAAACTTATTATGTCCTACCTTAAAGTCAACTCTTAAGTTTCTAACTTTTAAAAGTTGATTATCAGGTAAAAGCTCAATTGTACTTGTTTTATGGTTAAACATCTTAA
>CAMQBE010000064.1 GCA_946998935.1 uncultured Mycoplasma sp.
AAAATTAGTTTTTCCTTCTACTTCTCCTTTAGCATCATATACAACTTCTTCGCCAGTTTTAAATCCATTTTCATACATTGTGCTTTTAACTAGCGCGCCGTCTTTATATTCTTCAACAGCCCCATTTAATAAACCATCTTCAAAATGTGCTTTATAAAGAATATTGCCCTTAGTGTTATAAATTGTTGCTTCACCATTTAATTCATCATTTTGGTAATTCGCAACGCCAACAAGCTGATTATTTTCAGCAATTTTGTAATAGCGTCCACTAAAAGCCCCTTCGTTCATTTCATAGTATTCTTGACTATTATCATTTAAAACATTATGTGCTAAAGTCAAACCACTTTTTGTACTAATTAATTCAAAATTAGTTCCGTTCTTTTCGTAGTTTCTACGATTAATAATTTCCTCGTTTTCTAATGCATTAAATACTTGCATATTAAACCTCCTTAAAATAATGTTTAATCTTTTCTACTCTTTCAACTTGCACCCAACCATAATCTCCTTTCTCTATAATTTCATTGGCTATCTTGTCTGCCTCATTAAAGTTAGAGCAAACCGCATATGATTTTGTTTTCTTAGATTCAAGATTCTTTTTGACTCTAATTCTGTAAAAATATCTTTTCATTCGCCTCCTTCTATGTTTTAGCTCCAGCTGTTTTAATATCATTCATCTGGTCTAAACATATGTTTATCGACTTCGTGAAATCATTCACTAGTTCGCTACTTAATTTGTTTTTGTATTTTTGTTGGAAACTTAATATCTTTTGTCAAGCAAGTGCTAATTTAGGCCATTCGCTTATCTTGTCTTTATACTCGCTAAGCTCCTTAATACTTCCTCTTGCATTTTGCATTTCCAAAATAAGTTTCTTTTGAACTTTCTTATCATTAAGTTCTTTATTGAGGCTTTCCTCTCTAGCTTTCTTGGCTCTTGAACTATCATTCAATTGGTCATAGTTTTTAATAGGATTTCTAACCGGTAATTCAACATCCGGTAAGTCTTGATAATTTCAAGATTCATTCACAGTGTTTTCTGTTTCGTCACATTCAAAAACATAATTATCATTACTAAAATATTTGTAAGCTAATTTTGTTTTTACTATCATAGGAAGAAAACCGATTTTTTGAATAATGGCATATTCTTTATTCTTCGCTTTAATTTCCGCCACACTCATTAAAGGCTTTTCTTCCACCGATTCACTTTCTGAAGATGAACCACCATTAGCTGATGTTGAAGATGATTTTGAAGTTGATTTTTTAATAACTTCTTTTTTGCCTAAAGAATTAGATAAATCACTTAAAGTTTTTTCATCAATAGAGTTCAAGAAATAAGTAAATTGCAAATTACTACGAATAATGCTATCCACATTATGATTAGTGCTTGTATTGTATTTTTTAAGTTGATTGTAATCTTGCAATACAAGTTGGAAAAATACATTTCTACTACGCGATATTGTGACCTTATTATCTAGATTCAATATTGGAGGCAGGTTCCCCGCTTCATCTAACATGAAGAAGAACTTCCGTTCAAGTTTCAAGTCTTCCTTACTATTAGCGCAATCAATTAAAGCTTGATATATCTGGTCAATAAGCATACTTACTAAGAAGTGATTACTTGGCTTATGGTCTGGATAGTGAATGAAGATGGCATAAGGTTCATTCGAAGATACAATACCATGTAAATCAAAACTCTTTGTTTCTCTTGTTAATCTCTTTATAAACTCATCTTCAGTAAAGTTTTTTAAAGCACTCGTAGTATGTGATAAATTACCCGTTAATGTTTCAGGAACAATATTTGCAATTGTCTTAACATTTTTAAATAATTCAGCTCAATAATACCTTTTATTTGTTTCTGCATTTATATAGCAAATTGAGATTCATTTTTGTTTAGGATTTCAAGCGTCCAAATTACACATTGAAGCTACCGATTGCAAATTGAAATGCCTTTCTGGTAATAAATCCGGCCTATCAATTGAAAGCAACAATAGAAATTGAGCCACAACATTAACAATCAATTTAGCATTATCAACCCACATAGGATTACCATCACTATTATTCCCTCATTTTAGCTGTTCAACAACATTATTAATTTCGCTTATAGCTTCATTCATGTTGTCCTCTCATTTAGGATACCCTTCCGGCACTCTATGAGCTAGTTTATAAGCAAATGATAATGGATTCCAACCAACACTTTTCTTTGTATCGCTAAAATCTACCGCATATATTTTGTATCCTTGCTTTTCAAGCTTTTTACCAACCATTTTGATAATTTCTTTTTTTGGATCCGGAATACAGAAATTAGCTCTATATTTATATCTTAGATGTGAATTATAAATAATATTAGGCAATAGTGCACGTTGTGTTTTACCCGAACCTACACCCCCCAAAACAACTGAGTTAATATCACTTTCAGGTTCATTCACTCATCATTTATTTAAATTTGAATCGAACTTAATTACCCAATTAGCGTTATTTTGATTTCCCACATAATTTGGTGCAACTTTAAACTTCTTATCGAAAGTTTCATTACTTACACCGCTATTATCAATTTCATTTCTATATCAATACTTATTAGGTTTTAATAATGATGTTTTAAGTTTATTTTTATAGAATAAATAACTTATACCCGCTATCGATGCAATTAATAAAAATGCGTATGAAATTAAAAACTGTTTTGGAAATGCATAAATGCTTGCTTTTGTCTGTGCAAAAAAGTCTTTAATTGAAACCATCTTAAAACTTTTCAAACGCTTAACGTTAAATATAATGGCTAGAGCTAGGAAGATGATAATTGCTGCAAGAAGTATTGCAACAGCACTTAAAGATATTTTTAATATTTTCTTTTTCTTATCTCCCATTATTAACCTCCGCCTTCAGCCATAAAAATATCAAGCTTTTGCACAATAATTCTTTTAGCTAACTTTTGCATTGGAATTGCTTTAGCTATACAAAGGCATTCTTCAATTATTTGACAATAGCCTTCTACGCTTAAGCCTAAATGTTCAATAAACTTCTGGTCGCATTTATATTTCATTCTTATAGGCTTTATTAATAACATCATGCAAAGGAATACAATCATTAATAATGAAGACGACACCGTAATAGAAATATTTCAAGCAGAACTTATATTTAATACATTCACTAGGCTAGCAAATATGAAGAAAACCAAAATTGATATTGAAAACAATACAAGTGCTACGTTTCTTAATGGCATATTGTTTTTCAAAATCTTTTTATAATGAAGTAAATTGATACCCGTTATAACGTCATTCCAGTCTTCCGTTTCTATAATTTTTTTAACTATCTTAGATATATTGTTTTGCATAATAAAATCCTATATTTTGTAATAAGTCATAATGTTTTCGTATTCTTGAATGCTTTGAGCTTCAAAAATCTTCTTAGCTCTATTAATCAATCTTCAAGAATCATCATTTACATTCAAGTTATAAAAGAATAATTTTGTAAAGCTTTTAGAACTCTTAGCATTTCTTGATTTTAGAATTGCTTTTATTATCTTGTTCCCTAGCTGTCTAGAAAACTCATCTTTTTCATCTCTCAAAACATTATTGATTCTCTTTTTTAAAAACGTTGAATTCGTTTCATCCTTTAGTTGCATAACTAAATCAAATGCTTTTTGATAGTTATCCATCTTTTCTTTAAAATCATCATCATATTTATATAAAAATGTTTCTATCTTGCTTATCGCTTCTTTAACTTCTGGTGAAGCGAGTTTATAAGACTTATTGAACCTATTCTCCATTTCAGCTCTTACATAACAGCAAGCCTCAATAAAGTCTTTGTAATCTTGGCTTTGAAAATTCTCAAGCGTTTGTTCTGTCGAAGATAAAACATCTTTTCTGGCATCTCATAACTTACTTGTTAAATCCTTAAGATTTTGATAATCAAAGTTTTTAATAAGCTTGTTTGTAATCTTCATTCTTAGCATTTTTATATCGTCGATGTTTAATTTTCTTTTTGCTCTTTTTTTAGTCTTTTCAAAAAACATAAAATGGATGTGTGGATTATCTGTATTACCATGTATCGAATAATAAGAACTAAGGTTATCTAAATCAAAACCGCTAATGCTATAGAAGTTTCTAAACTCCTCTTTAACTAACTCAGCTCAATCATTAGCAGTTAAAACATTATGTTCTAAACCTAAATCACCTAAGTTTAAAATGCCTTCATAAAATGTTTGTTCATCAATACTCTTTAATTCTTCCTTAACGTTATCGGTATTTACATCA
>CAMQBE010000065.1 GCA_946998935.1 uncultured Mycoplasma sp.
CTAAAGAATATGGCAAAGATAAAGAAGTTCAAATTGAATTAACTTCAAATTTTACTTGAGATCAAGTTGATGCTTGAGCTAAAGCAGGTGTACCTCAAGTTGTATGACACCGTTCACGTGATAGTCAAGCTAGCGGAGTTAAATGAGGTCAAAAAGATATCGACTCTGTAGCTAAATTAGCTAAAAAAGGTTTTAAAGTTACAATTACTGGTGGTGTAGCACTTGAAGATATTAAATTATTCAAAGACATTCCAGTTTACATTTTCATAGCAGGTAGATCATTAAGAGACGCTGAAAATCCAGAATTAGCTGCTAAGGCATGCAAAGATGAATTTGCAAAATACTGAAAATAAAAACCGCCTTTTAGGTATCTACGAAAAGGCTATGAATAATAAATGGAGCCTTGAAGAAAAAATTATTATAGCTAAAAAAGCTGGCTTTGATTTTATGGAGTTTTCAATCGATGAATCCGACGCACGTTTAGCTCGTTTAGATTGAAGTGACAAAGAAATTGCAGAAGCTCAAAGTCTATTGGTTAAACATCAATTTAACTTTAATTCAATGACACTCAGTGGACACCGTAAATATCCTTTCGGTTCTAAAGATCCAAAAATTCGTGCTCGTGCTAAAGACATTATGCTTAAAGCTATTATCCTTGCTAAAAAACTTGGTATTCGCACCGTGCAATTAGCAGGTTATGATGTTTACTACGAAAAAGAAGATGAACAAACACGCCAAAACTTTATTGAAGGTATGCGTTGAGCTGTTACCGTAGCTGCTAAATACTCAGTAACACTAGCTTTTGAAATTATGGACACTCGTTTTATGGGAACTATTAGCCGTGGTTTAACTTATGTTAATATGATTGATAGCCCATACTTACAAATCTATCCAGATTTAGGCAACGTTTACCAATGAACCAATAAAGAAGATTTATATAACGAATTTGAATTAGCTAAAAATCATTTAGTTGCTTTTCACTTTAAAGACACTGTGCCAGGCAAATTTAGAGATACACCTTTTGGCACCGGTACCGTTGATTTTCCTTATATGCTTAAAATCTTAAAAGATTTAAAACTCAATCAACCAATCATGATTGAAATATGATCTTTAAATAAAGCTGATGAAACTCAAGCAGAAGCAATTAAATACATTAAAGATGCTCACGATTTCTACGATAAGCAATGAAAACTAGTAGGAGGAGATAAATAATTATGGCTACTTTAGATAAAAAATATGCTGAAGAAATTAAAGCATTAAAAAAAGAAGTTTACGATGCTAATATGCTATTAGTTAAATATGGTTTAGTAATCCATACTTGAGGCAATGTTTCAGGTATAACTAAAAACCATAAATATATGGTTATTAAACCTAGCGGTGTATCTTATGATACTTTAAAACCTGAAGATATGGTTATCACCGACTTAGACAACAATGTTATAGATAGTAAATATAACCCTTCAAGCGATACTCCTACACATACACTTCTATATAAAGAAAATCCTGATTTAAAAGGTATAGTTCACACACATAGTACTCACGCCGTAGCTTTTGCTCAAGCTGGTAAAGATATACCTTGCTTTGGAACTACACATGCAGATAATTTCTATGGACCAGTACCTTGTGCAAGAGCTTTAAGTCCTGAAGAAATTAATGGTGCTTATGAACATAACACCGGATTAGTAATTATTGAAACATTCAAAAAGCGTAAAATTGACTGACATGCTTGTTCAGCAACATTAGTTAAAGAACACGGACCATTTGCTTGAAGTTTTAAATCGCCTAAAGATGCAGTTGATTTAGCACTAACACTTGAAGAAGTAGCTACAATGGCTATTAACACTTTAATTGTTTCTAATAATACTGCTCACACTGCTCAAGATGCTTTAATTCAAAAACATTATTTAAGGAAACACGGCAAAAATGCTTACTATGGACAAAAAACTAAGTAATTTTGACTACTTTATTTTTGATTTAGATGGTACTTTATATAATGATAAAAAAGAAATTTTGCCTTCAACATCAAAATGACTAAAAGAACTACAAAATAGAGGAAAAAATATCATTATAGCAACTGGCAGGCCATATTATATGAACTATCAATTAATCCATGATTTAAATATCGAATTCCCGCTTATAGCTGTTAATGGTTCAATGATTTATGATCCTAAAAATAAAGAGGTTTTATACTTTAAATCAATCAAACCAAAAATAGCTAAAAAAATACTCGCTTATTTAGAAAATAATAAAATGGATTATTTGGGATACACAGATAAAATGATGGTCGGTTGCAATGTCAATAATCCTTATTGATTTAATTTTATGATTTATCCTAAAATCGATAAGTCAAATCCTTATCGTTGGAATTACCATGAAGGTTTTTATGCGAATATTTCAGACCAATATTCTTTTGGAAAGTTTTTATTAATTACTGAAAAAATTAATCCAAAATTAATTGATAATCTAAAAGAATTAGTAAAAAAATATTCAAAAGATATTTATCTTGTTGAATCACAAAAAGGTGTTATTGATATAATGCCTCAGGGTGTTTCAAAAGGCGATACATTAAAAAAGTTAGCTCAATTGAAACATATTGATTTATCAAGATGCGTAGCTTTTGGCGATGCTGATAACGATAAAGAAATGATAAGCAATGCAGGTTTTGGTGTTGCCATGGGTAACGCAGTTGAACAAACTAAAAAAGTTGCAAAGTTTATTACAAAAAACAATAATGAAGACGGAATAGCTCACTTCATTGAAATGCTGGTGAATAATGAAAAAAGCTAAAAAATTTGTAATTAATTATATGGGTGGAAAATATTGATACCAACCATCTATTTGAACTATTAGTATGAGCGGTTGAGCAGCTCGCCCGTTTTGAACATTTGATAAATTAGTTGAAGCTTTAGACTATTCGCATGAACCTTGCAACTTTGATTTTAATAAAGATGAACAATTTATGCATTTCAATGCAGCTCAAAAGCTTCACAATATTCCTTTAAGATTAACAGCAGATAAAGCAAAAGAATCAAATAATCATATTCTTGTTGATATTCATAAAAACATTTCAATTTTATTTGATGATAAATCAATAAAATTAATTAAAAGCGGTAAATTCTTTTGTTGACCTTTAGATACTTTTAAAGAATTAGCAAAAGAAAACAAAATTGATGAAGATAAAGAAAAAATCATTCTTACTTGAAGAAAATGATACTTTGATGTTGAAAAAGTACCTTTGGAACTAGAACAAAAATAATAGTCAAAATAGCTCGGTATTAACTGCTGAGTTATTTTTTAATTCATCTATATAGTAGTCTTTTTAATTAAAAATCACTTTCACCATGAGCACCATCAATATCAGCTCATTCTTGGATCATTTTTCTTGCTCTTTTTAAAATATCATATGATTTAGGGTCGTCTTTTAAGATTGCTTCAAAAAGTAAATCGGCAATTAATATTTGAGCAATTTTAGAACTTGAAGGTACTAAAATAGCTTCATTGTGTATTTTGTGATAAAGCAATCTAATATCAACTAATTCATTTATTTTGTCATCGCTGTTAGAAGTTATAACAATAATTTTAGCTTTTCTTTCATAAGCTTTTCTAATAACAAATGTAGCTTCTGATGTTTTTAAATTATTAGAGAAAATAATTAAAACATCATTAGGTGTAATAGAAGCTAATGAAGGGAAAAATATATGAAAGTCACTTGATGATATGACTGAACGGCCTATTTTTAAACAATTAGAAACTAAATTCAAAGATGTCCTTTGACTAGAACCGGAACCATGGATATAAATGTTTCTTGAAGCATTAATCAATTTAGCTGCATTATTAATATGGTCTAAAAGTTCTAAATCGTATGTGTTGTCTATAGCATAACGATGACTAGTTGCAATTAAATTGTAATTACGATATTCATCATTTTCTGCTCAATCAATAGGATATTTTTTAGAGAATTCAGATAATTGGCTATTTAGTGAAGCAATAAAATTACGATAATCTTGATGTTTATATTTTCTTATAAAACGACTTATTGCAGCATTTGAACTATTAGTTAATTTAGCTAATTCCATTTGTGAATAATTAAATGAATCTCCTGAAAAAGAGTTTATAAAATCTAAAATTCTTTTTTCCGTTTTAGTTAGTTCTATATTTTCATGTAATAAAGGTCTACTTACTTTTTGATTATTTTTAGTTTCCATAATGAAATTATTATAAATTCA
>CAMQBE010000066.1 GCA_946998935.1 uncultured Mycoplasma sp.
GAATTTGCTTTTAGTGAAAAGAATGAAGAATTATTAAAAGAAGATCAAGAAAAATCAAAAGACCCTATCATTGAAGAAAATAAGAAAAATAATAGAACTATCTTAATAGCTAGCTTATCTTCAGTTTTAATCCTTGTAGCACTACTAAGTATAATTGTTACAATAGCATTAAAGAAAAAACGCAAATGCTCATAGATCATAATAATTTCATGCTTTGCATGATTTTATTTTTAACTTATGCCTATTTAACTTATTAACTATTAGACTTTAATATCTTAAATAGTATATATTAGAGTATACTTATAGTATGAGTTTTAACGTAGAAAAATTAGATAAATTAGAAAATATAATTCACAATCCTGCAATGGGAATTATAGTAGGAGCTCTTTTTGTTGTGATTCTATTAATTGGATTGTGAATTGGTTTTGAAAGAGGCACTTTTTCAGCTATATATATGCTTGGGGCCAATATTATAATGTTTGTAGCCTCTATATTTATAGCTCCGTTGATTACAAAAGCTATTTTAACTATTTTAAATAAAGTACAAGTTGATCCTGAATATAAAGAAAAACTAACTACTTTAGCACCATTTATTAATGGACTATTAATGCTGGCGATAGTAATTGTAGGTATAATTATTTCTGAATCAATTTACATTGTTATTAGAAAATTATTGCTTAGAAAAGTTGAAGCTAAAAAAGAAGAAGGTATTAAAGTTTCATGATTAAATCATACCGGAGCTTTAATAGGTACCGTTTCAACCTTCCCCTTAGCTTTATGTGCTGCCTCAGCTTCAGGAATTGTTGCAACTAATAGTAAGGTAGCAAACGCGGTTGATAAAACCTTTAATGCTTTAAGTTTTAAAAAAGCTAACGGAGCTGGCGAATATACAGACGCTTTAATTGGTATTGCTAGATTGTCTTTAGATTCAAATCTAGCTGAAGAATTAAATGATTTTGCAACCACTATCACTAAAGCAGATAACTATGAACTAGATACAAGTGACCCAACTAAAGCAAAGTTTATTTTCCATCCATATAAAGATAACCCTAAAGCTCATAAAATTGACCAAGCAGAAGCTAAAAAAATAAATCATATTTTAGAATTGTTAACCTTAAAAGAAGCAGCTTATGGAATTATTGAAATGGGTATTGAACATATTATGGATAAAATCCAAAATAACAAATTCTTTACAACTAAAGATTATATTAATACACCTATAGAACCTACTATTGAAATTGCTAAAGATCCAAGTTATTTACTAGAATGCAAATTAAGAAGTAAAGAAATCTTAATGAAAATGAGAGAAACAGCCTTTTCAAGAAAACAAATACCAAATGAATTTTACAAAGCTCAAATTAATAAAACATGAGCAGAAACCGATATTAACAATGAAAATGATTGCAATATTAGAAGAAAGATTATTCTAGACCATATTATTAATGCAATCTTCAAATATTAACATATTAAAAACAGCTTTGGCTTTTTGACCAAAGTTGTTTTTACATAGTACAATCGGTAATTAAATATCAATTAGGCAAGTAGTTAACTCCTATCTTCATTTCGCATATAACAAGAGCTAATAAACCGCCAACAATAATCAAAGCAATTAAGTCTCTTCAAGTGGGAATTAGTTTTCTATATCTAGTTCTTTTGGCATAAGGATTATAACCACGAGTTTCCATGGCATTAGCTAAATCTTCTGCTTTAGCAAATGAGGAAACAAACAAAGGAATAATCAAAGTTACAAATGATTTTGTTTTATCTTTCAAGCGTCCGTTTTTAAAATCAACACCACGGCTAGCTTGTGCTTTCATAATTCTTTGAGCTTCTTCTAGTAATGTAGGTATGAAACGCAAAGCAATCGAGATAATCATTGCGATAATATGCGTTGGAATAAATAATAATCTTAAAGGTAACATTAAATCTTCTAAAGCTTTTGTTAATAATATTGGTTTAGTTGATAATATCAATAAGCTGGTAACCATAATCATAATGTAAATACGAGCCATTAATGCTAATGTTCTTGCTGTTGATTCATAAGTTACTGCATATGTTGAAGTTCACCTTCATCATATATGATAAGGATACGTTCCTTCAACTGGATAGTTAGCAGGATCGGGCAACTTCATTGTATAAACATTGACAAAGAAGATAATAACACCAATAAAAATAGGCATCTTAAGCAACTTAAAAACTGGTTTAAACTGTTTTGAGCTAGCTATAAAAGCAATTACTAATGGTATAAAAATTAAACCTAAAGTAATGAAATAGCGAGCCATGAAAG
Organism: uncultured Mycoplasma sp.; assembly: GCA_946998935.1. Classification (GTDB taxonomy): domain Bacteria; phylum Bacillota_I; class Bacilli_A; order Mycoplasmatales; family Metamycoplasmataceae; genus Mycoplasmopsis. The sequence continues at coordinate 2,288 of CAMQBE010000066.1, forward strand.
TGAAAACTATGTACATGATTGTAATGATAATTTTCAATCTTGGATCAAGGCGGTGAACAAAACTATCAACATTTAAATAACGTCCAACAGAGTTTTTCATTATTCACCTCCTTTTGATTTCTTAGCTAAATATTCATTTAGAAATTCTACTAATTGATCAATCGAAGTGACTTTAGGAACTTTAATTCCTTTTTCTTCTAGCTTAGTTACAAAAGCTAATAATCTTGGAGGCTCCATATAGTTAGCTTCTAGAAACTTAGTATCTTTTAAAGCTTCATAAGTAGGAGCATCTTTAACAATTTTGCCATCTTCAAAAATTAAAACACGATTAGAAACTTCTAAGATATTATCCAAATCATGAGTTACTATAATAATTGTTTTACCAGCTTTATTTAGTTTGTTAAAGATTTCTAGTATTTCTCTTACTCCAACAGGGTCTAAGCCTGCTGTAGGTTCATCAGCTACAATAACATCAGGTTCCATTGCTAAAATACCAGCAAGTGCAACACGACGTTTTTGACCACCAGAAAGTCCAAAAGGACTTCTATTTAAATATGACTCATCTAGGCCGACTAATTGAAGATATTTTTTAGCTCTTTCTTTAGCTTCTTCTTTTGAAACGCCAAAAGAGCGTGGTCCAAAAGCAATATCTTTTTCAATAGTTTCTTCAAAAAGTTGATATTCAGCAAACTGAAAGACAATACCTACACGCTTACGAATATCTCTAGCCCGTTTAAAGCGATTCATTAAATTTCTTTTGATTGTAAAACTATCCATGAACTTTTCTTTTTGTTTTGTTTTACGATTATATTTTTCATTTTCAAAGACTCACTCAATAGTTCCTTCAGTTGGCAACAATAAACCATTTAAATGTTCTATGAAAGTAGTTTTACCGCTACCGGTTTGACCAATAATTCCAATATATTCACCTTGTTTTATTTCAACGTTCACACCATCGACAGCTACCAATTGATTAGGAGACTTACGATTAAAAGTATGAACTAAATCTTTAACATTTATTTGCATATTTGATCTAAAAGCTCCTTTTCATTGTATGTAGGTTTAATACCATGAAGTTTTTCACTTAGCTTATAAATAAAAGGTGAATCAATTTTAGCTAAGTTGATAATTTCATGATTCTTCAAAATATCAGCAGGGGCTCCAGAAGCCACTATTTTGCCCTTAGAAAAGACTAAACAATAATCGGCAAGGATTGCTTCATCCATGTCGTGCGTTATTGAAATTAAAGTCTTTTCTTGCTTCTTTTGAATATCGTGAATAATTTCAAGGACTTGTCTTTTACCGCGAGGATCTAACATTGAAGTTACTTCATCAAAGATAATAATTTCAGGATTTAAAGCTAAAACAGAAGCAATCGCTACTCTTTGTTTTTGACCGCCTGAAAGTGCTTGGGGTTCTCTTGTTAAATATTTATCCATTCCTACTTCTGCAGAAAGTTTATCGATAATTGGTTTCATTTCTTTTTGCGGAACACATTTGTTTTCTAAACCAAAAGCTATATCATCTTCGACACTTGCTCCAATGAATTGGTTATCAGGATTTTGAAAAATGATGCCAATCTTTTGGCGAATTTCACGAATAGTTTTTTTGCTTATAACTGTTCCTGAAATTTCGATAGTTCCACTTTGGGGTTTATATAAAGCTACTAAAAGTTTGCTAAAAGTACTTTTACCTGAACCATTGTGGCCTAAAATAGCAACGTATTTACCCGTTGGTATTTCAAGATTCAAACCGTTGATGGCATATTCCTTGCTATCTGCGTATTTAAAATATAAGTCCTTAACCTTAATCATTGTATGAATATTATATTATGAAAGTACTTTTTTAATAGTCAATAAAATGAGCTTTTTTATAGTTAAAAGTAGTACCCAAGGCTGGAGCTCAGTGGCGCGATCTAGGCTCACTGCAACCTCCG
>CAMQBE010000067.1 GCA_946998935.1 uncultured Mycoplasma sp.
ATGATAAAAAAGATGAAATTGAAAGTACTATTGTTGAATTACTAAAAAGTGAAAAAACTCAAAGAGTTAATTACAAAACAAAAGTTGATGATTATTATAAAAAACTTGCCTTTCTTAGAAATAAATACGAAAACTTAGGCGACAAGTTTATAAATGTCGAAAATCATTACAAAAATAATTTTCCTATCTATAGCACAAGTGGAAATACTAAAGGAATTTTTGCATTATTAACTAAAGCTATGACCGCAGGCGAAGTTAAACAAATTGAAGATTCTTTGAAATCTTTTGAAACCTCTTTAAAAGCAGAAGTTAAGACTAGTTTAGAAAGCGTTCAAGACGAATTAAGAACTCAATATGAAGCTTATAAAAATGCAAGACAAACTAATAATACTGAACTAGATTTAGATAATAAGAATCTTTACGCCGACCAAGGCGATTTGGCTTCAATTCTAAAAGGCATTTTAGACGAAGATAGCAAAATTGAAAAACTTATTACTTTGCAAACTAGCGATCCAGACCAAATTAAAAATGTAATCGATACGATAAATCAATTGAAAGACAACTTAAGTTCTTGAAATAACAACCACCAAAAATTTGCTAAAAACTTAAGTGATAAAAGAGAAGAAATCAAGTCTCAAATTAATATTGCAGATAGCTTTATTTCAGCTAACCAAGGAAAAGCTTATGCAAATGAGCTAAATACGTACTTAAATGCTTATAAAGCCGAATTTAATAATAATAAATGAAACCTTCAACTAGCTACAGACAAATTATCTGAATTAAAGAGCAAAATTAAAATAGCTCAAGATGCTAAAGATAATGAAAATCAAACAATTGATAACATCAAAAAAACAATTAAAAAATCATTAAATGATTATCAAATATTGATTAATAAAGAAGCTGTTGATCAAACATTATTAATTGGAAAAACTTTTGAAGTAGACCAAAATCAATTAGATAATTACAAAGCAAAAAATCCTACAACTGTTGCAGAAGCAAATGCTTTAGCTAACGAAATTAGCACCAAATATCAAAATGATTTACAAACTTATGAAAGTGCTAGAAAAGCAATTATTGCTAAATATGCTAAAGCTTATAGTGATTTAAAAGATTATCCTTTGAATGATTTTCAATTAACTGATATTAAAGATGAAATCACAAACGATATTGCTAATAATGATGATTATAAAGAAGCCAATAAATATGAAGCAGACAAAATTGAACCAGATTTTATGACATATACTAAAGGTTCACTAACTTCATTAAATGCTAAAGTCGAAAAATTAATTAATCTTAAAAATCAAGAAGATGCTAAGGTTAAAACATACTTAACAAAAATTAATGATGCTTTAAAGGATAGATATAATTTGTACAATCAAATTGTTGCTCTTAAAGAATCATGAATTTCAATGAAGTACGACCAATTTAGTTCACCATTAAAAGATATAAGCAAATATCTAGCAAAAAGTGAAAACGTAATATCTGATCCAGCCAATACAAACAATGAATTATCTTTATCACAAGTAAGTACTTCTAAGGCTAAAGTACAAAAAGATTTAGACGATTTTAAAGCTTTACATGCTAGTGTTTTAACAAATAAACAAAATAATCTTAAAAATCTTCTTAATGAAATTAAAAGCCTTCAAAGCACTCATTCAGGATTTGGCGATTTTGACGAAGTTGCCAAATTAGCAGAACAATTCGTAAAAAATAATAATGAAAATACAATTAACTCAGATAACAATATTAGACATATAGATGATTTAATTAATGAAGCTACGATTCTAAAAGAAAATATGAACGCAAAACATTCTGACATTGTTGATTCTTATTCAACTAAATATAAAGATGTTATTGCTAAATTAAATAGCCTTAAAACTAAAGCTGAATCATATAAAAACACCGATGTTTATAATGAAGTACAATCTCTTTTAACTGCACAATATAAAAGCCAAAATGCTTTAGATTTAGGCACAGCTTGATCAAAAGATAAAAACTCATTAGACGCTAATACTCCAAGTGACATTGACGGACTTTACAAGTTATTATCAAATAATGGAGTCGCTATCGATGCTAAATTAAATGAATATATAGATGTATTCGAAAAGAACAATCAATTAATTTCTCAATTGACAATTATTAGGAATAATAATGAAAATAAATTAATTAAAAGTGACAATATGATCGATTCTACACTTGCAGACATAGACCAATCTACTCTTGCTAAAGCTAAAGCTTTAAATGCTAAATTAAATGATTGTATTATAGCTTTAGTAACTAATGTTAAGGAAGACTTAAACCAAAAATATAACCAAATTTCAAATATTAAAAATACTTGAAACGCTGATCCTGCTTTAACTGATCTAAATATCAAACAATTTGACACCTGAAAAGCAAAAATTGATGCCAATGTGACCAAAGATAATATTATTGACTATGCAACAGCAACAGCCAATCCTTTAATTATTGAAATGAATAAAAACTTTGCTGAAGCAAAGGCAGAAGTAATAAATAGAAATAATTTAGCAAAAGCTGGAGCAACTAATAATAAAAATAATGTTGATACTTTATTAAATACAATCAATAGTAACTCAATCTACACTTCTGATAGTAATTGAGCAAATTTAAAAACAGAAGCTGAAAAAATAATTAATAAATATAATGCTATCGATGTTGAAAATACTACACCTACACCAATTAACCAAGTAGCAAGCGATTTAAATAATCTTGCAACTAAATTACAACAATTTATCAAGAGTGTTAATGAAGCTAAAAATAAAGTATATGAAGACTTAAAAGCTTTGCGCGAAGCAATTAATAACAATAGTCAAAGCTTGAGTGTATACAATACTAAAGGCAATTTTGCAGTTGAAATTTACAACGATAAACTTGGCGATTTTATTAAAGCATTAAATACAAGAATTCAAGATTATGACGCTTTAATTGCAATTAATAAAGATTCTTGAACGAATACTGAATTAACCTCAGCTAAAAAGTTCTTAAATGAAGATAAAGATTTAGCTGCAAATAATGCTATTAAATTGAATGTTCTAAATGATGCAGTAGATAAAGATACAATTCATACTATTGTGCCTATTGATTTAAATGATGTAACAAACGATAAACTTGAAGCCGCTATAGCTTCTAAAGATATAGAATATAAAAACAAAATCTTAGAACTAATGGATGATCAATTTGTTAAAAACAAAGACATTCATTCTTTAGGTAGCGCTTTAAAAAATCCCTATGGCCAAATTATTACTGATGCTAAAGCCGATACATTCTTTGTTGACGCAGCAAGCTACATAAATTATGAAAAAAATGTTAAATTATTGCAAAATACTTTAAATTCATATTCTTCATATCTTGTAGTACCTGAATACAATACTTATTTATCAACTAAAGAAGTTGAAGCTAATAATCAATCAATCAACGATATTCTAGCAAGATATCAAAGCGCACAAAACGAACTAGATTCAATTAATTCAGCTACTCCAGTGATGCCACATCATGCTAGTGATTATCAAGCTTACAATGCAAATGCTAAATATTTCTCAAAAGATAAAATTGATGCAAAGATCAATTCTATCGATGAACTTTATAGAAATAAAGTTAATGACGAAATAGCGCGTTTAAATAATTTAAAAACTTTAGTTGAAACTAAATGAAATAATCAAAACTTTAATTTGAATAATGTAACTAATAGAATAACCGATTTAAGCAATGTAGCAACTAAGAAAGCTTATGAAATCAAGTCAGTTCTTGATAGAGATCCTAACTTATATCAAAATACATTAAAAGACTTATATAAAGATGTCCAAAACAAGATGAATTCAATAATGGCTAACTTTGATAGTCTAAAAAACTATAAAAACGAATGAGCTGGTGTGGCTACTTGAAATAATAATGTTGACATTGATTTAGCAAAAGCTGAAAGAGACAAAATAGTAAATTATTACAACGCTAATGGCATTGATACAAAATACAATATCTATAAGAGTCAAAACAATCAACCCGCTATAGCTGATTGCCAAAATATTATTGATTTCTATAACCTTGTTAATGCAGGAAATAATCAATACAAAGATATTTATGCAAATGCAAAATATGACTTGTT
>CAMQBE010000068.1 GCA_946998935.1 uncultured Mycoplasma sp.
AGAATCAAAGGTTTATATGTGCTTATTGTTACTTCAACAAATAGCGACAAAGAAGCACATGACTTATTAGAATTAATTGGATTTCCATTTAATAAAGGAGAAAGATAGTTATGGCAAAAACATCATTAAAAGCAAAAGCTAAAAAACATCCTAAGTTTTCATGCCGTGCTTATACACGTTGTGAACTCTGTGGACGTCCACACGCAGTTTTAAGAAAATACAAGATTTGTCGTATTTGCTTTAGAAATCTTGCTCACGAAGGCAAGATTCCTGGCATGAAGAAAGCGAGCTGATAGTTATGTTTATTACAGACCCTATTTCAGATATGATCGTTAGAATCAAAAACGCTAATCAACGTAAATTCAAAACTGTATCTATTCCTTTCTCTAACACTAAAGCTAAAATCCTTGACATTCTTTTTAACGAAGGTTACATTGCTAGTGTAACTGCTAAAGGCGAAGGTAAAAACAAAGAACTAGAAGTTGCTTTGAAATATCGTGGTAACCAATCTGCTATTGTAGATTTCAAACGTGTTTCAAAACCTGGTTTAAAAGTTTATGCTTCAGCTGATAAATTGCCAACCGTTTTAAGCGGTTATGGTACAGCTATCATTTCAACCTCTAAAGGTATGATGACTGAAAAACAAGCTAAAAAGGAAAATGTAGGTGGCGAAGTTATCGCCTACATTTGATAGGGAGGTTGAAATGTCTCGTGTTGGTAACAGAGTTTTAACCATTCCTGCCGGCGTAACAGTAAGCCTTAACCAAAATACTGTTAAAGTTCAAGGTCCTCTTGGAACTCTTGAAAGAACTTTCAATCCTTTAATTGCAATCAAAATTGAAGGCACTGAAATTAAAACCCTTCGTGCAAACGAAGAAAAACACACCAAACAATTACATGGAACAACTAATGCTCATATTGCAAATATGATCAAAGGTGTTTCAAAAGGATTCTTAAAAGAATTAGTAATCAAAGGTGTTGGTTACAAAGCTAATTTAAAAGGCAATATTCTTGAATTAACATTAGGTTTTTCTCACTTAGTAAATCTTGAAATACCTCAAGGTGTTAAAGTCGAAGTTCCTAAAGTAACAGAAATTAACATTAGCGGAATTGACAACGAAAAAGTTGGCGCATTCGCAGCAATTGTGCATGATACTCGTAAACCTAATTCATACTCAGGCAAAGGTATCTCATATAAAGGTGAACACATTAGAATTAAGGAAGGTAAAACTGCTTCTAAATAGCAGTTGGTGAAAAATATGGCAACATTATCAAGAAATCAAGCACGTCAAGTTAAACACTTGCGTGAAAGACAACACATTTCTGGCACTGCTGAAAAACCTCGCTTATGTGTTTTTAAATCTCATCAAAACTTTTATGCACAATTAATTGATGATACTAAAGGAGTTACCTTAGCTAGTGTTTCAACATTAACAAAAGGTAAATACCGCGGAAACATCGCTTCAGCAACTGAAGCAGGTAAAAAAATGGGTGCTTTAATCACCAACTTAAAAATTAAAGAACTTGTTTTCGACCGTTCGGGTTATATTTACCATGGACGTGTAAAAGCATTCGCAGAAGCAGTACGTGAAACTGCAAAAGGAGTTAAATTTTAATTATGGCTGAAGAAAAGAAACAAAATACTGAAGTTAAACCAGATTTTAAAGTTAGCGACAAAGTTAACAAAGCTCCTCACGCTTCTGAAAATGCAACCGTTGAAGTAGTAGCAAACAAACCTGGCGAAAAACAAGATAAAAAACCTATTTGAGAAAAAACTAAAGGTAATTTCACTAAAGGCCCACAAGGTGCCAATAGAAAAAATGATCGTCATGGAGATGGCCATCGTCGTGATCGTCGTAACTTTGAAAATAACGATAATGAATTCAGCGAAAAAGTTGTTTACATTAGCCGTGTTACCAAAGTTGTTAAAGGTGGTCGTAGATTCTCATTTGCAGCTTTCGTAGTTGTAGGTGATAAAAAAGGTCATGTTGGTTTTGGACATGGTAAAGCAAATGAAGTTCCAGATTCAATCAAAAAAGCTATCAAAGATGCCAAAAACCACTTGATCAGCGTTCCAATTCAAAACAAAATTACTGTTCCTCATGAAGTTCATGCTAAATTCTTAACTAGCCGTGTAATGCTCAAACCTGCTCCTAAAGGTAAAGGTATTGTTGCATCTGGTACTGTACGTGCAGTTGTTGAATTAGCAGGTTACACTGATATTTACACTAAAACCTATGGTTCACGTTCAAAAGCTAACATTGTTAGAGCTACTTTAAAAGCTCTTCAAGCTTTAAGAACACCTGAACAAATTGCTGAAATTCGCGATAAAGATGTTAAAAGTCTTTTAGCTTAATTCCTTAGGCTCAATTGAATTAAAATAAAGGAGATATAACATGAATACAAATTTAAGTAATTTAAAAGCAACCCCAGGCTCACGTTTTAACAAAGATCGTGTTGGTCGTGGTCATGCAGCAGGTAAAGGTAAACAAGCAGGTAAAGGTCAATCAGGACAAAATAAACGTCATGGTCATAGACCAGGTTTTGAAGGTGGGCAAACTCCTTGATTCCGTCAAATTGGTAAACGTGGATTTAACAACGTTAACCATGTTGAATATCAAGTTATTAATTTGGAGGCTCTTGAAAAAGCTTTCAAAAACAACGACAAAGTTGATTTAGAAGCTTTATTCAAAGCAAATATTATTAAAAGAAGAATGCCAGTTAAACTTTTAGCTAATGGCACATTAACAAAAAAACTTAATGTAACACTACATGCAGCTTCTAAAAAAGCTATAGATGCTATTGAAAAAGCTGGTGGAAAATTTGTAACTCTTTAATTATATTAACCAAATTAGATTATAGAAATCCAATAGAAATCTAAAGGAGAATATGAAAAGAAAAATAATTTTAGCTTCATTAGCAGGCATTTTGCCATTTACTATTGCACTATCATCATGCAAGAGTAATTCAAACAATGACAATAGCGAGCCTGATAAGCCAAATGATAAATCAAAAACATATGATAGTACTAAACATCGCAGCGAATTAATAAGTTTATTCGATTTTAATGTTGATGATTATGCATCAAACAATTTTGACAAAATTAAGCCATTAAAAAATGATGAATTTAATTTAACAAGTATTAAAATTAGTGAAATAGATGATTTAAAAGGCTTTATAAGTTTAAATATTGATGGTTTATATAAGAATAATCAATTCTCTACAACACTCAAAATTGATGGATTTCGAACTCCTAAAATTAACGATAAATTATCAAATGATCTTAATATTAAGATAAGCAATATTAAATTAATAGAAGAAAATAAAACTATTGATGACTTACTAAAATTAGAATCAAAGCCATTATTTAACTATTTTACAGAGCTTAAAGGTTTTACAAAGGATCGTACTCCTATTGATGTTTTAAATCTTTTAAAAGAAACTGGCTATCCAAGTTATAGTGCTTCAATTTTTAAAATTTATAAAAACGGTTCTGATTATTTTTTAAAATTACAAATTAAATTAATTTATAAACATTATATTAATAACAAATTTGAAAATAAAGAAGTGATAGTTTTTGAAAATCTTAAAAAAGCATTGCCAAATGATCACTCTTATACACAAGCAGATGTTTTAAGTTATTTATTGCAAAATAAAGTTAAATTCATTAAAGAAATAAAAGAAGCCAGAAAAGATTTTAGTTATGCTTCTGAATATAGATACTTTTATGAAAAAGCAAAAACTAATTTAGATCCATCATTTGTTAAATTTGAAAAAGAAAATTATTATAAAACACAATATAACTTTTCGACTTTTTCATATAAAATTCAATCTGTTGGTTATGATGATTTAAACGGACAACTTCATTTACAAGTAGCGATGGTTGGTCATGATAAAATAGGAAACGAAACAGTTTCAAAGCCTCAAGAAGTTACCATATCAGGCTTTAAAAAACTTAGCCAAGAATACTTCTCGAAAAATTTTCTTATAACAGAAAAAAATCCTAAAGATCCAAAATGAGAAAAAGTTAAAAAAGAATTAGTTGTCTCAAATTTTTCTTTATTTGCAGATTTATTATATAAGTCAACTAATTCT
>CAMQBE010000069.1 GCA_946998935.1 uncultured Mycoplasma sp.
AATCATAGCATGTTTAGTTATTATATCTTTGGGTTATATTCTAGCTAAAGTTGGAGTATTAAAAAAAGAGTGAAAAAAACCGCTAATTGAAACTTGCATGACCGTTGGAGTTTGATCTTTAACTTTGATTAGTTTTATGACTACCACAACTATAAAGCAGCTACAAGAACAAGCTATTGTTTTATGCTTAGCTTTTGTCTTTTATGGCGGCTTATGTTTAATAGCTTGACTTTGAGTTAAATATTTCCCTTTTAAAGTACCTACAAGCGTGCAAAAAGCTAATGATTCAACTACAATAGGTATTTTGAGTAATACAGAAACACTTGAAGAAAAACGCAATAATGCCTTAGTTATTTGAATGCTTTTAATTTTTGGCTCAACTACCTTTTTTGGTTTACCAATTGTGCAACAACTATATGAAGGCGATGGAGGTTTATTATCAGTTAATATTTGAACAATACCTTATCGTATCTTTGGCTACACCTTTTTAATGATGCAAATGCTCGGAATAAAATTTGACAAAAAGAATGCTAAAAAATCTTTTAGAAATATAATCTTAAATCCTGTTATTTTGCTTATAATTATTGGCTTGCTATGTTGGCTTTCACAACTTATACCAGGTGCAGGAATATCAACAAAAAACTTAGATGCTCCAGTAAGATTAAAATTAGAAAATGGCAGCTATCTTATTAGTTACCAATACCAAACATTTGGGCCAAATTTTTCAAGAATTTATCTTGTTGACAATAATAATAATTTTAACAAATATATCTATGACATAGCTAAAAAAGTATATATTCTTACTAATATAAATGCAGTGGGCTGGTTTGAATGAAAAATAACTATGCCTTACTTTTATAAGCCTATTAACATAATGGCTAGTTTATGTTCACCGCTTATTTGAATTGCTATTGGTATGACACTTTCTGAAAGTAGTTTTAGAGAGGCAACAAAAGATAAATGAGTATGAATTTATGCACTTTTTAAAATGGTTATAATACCAATAATTATCTATCTTATATTTTTAGCTTTATTTAAACAAAATTTAGTTACTAAAAATGTAGCGATAGCAATGGTAATTATATGTGCAACACCTCCAGGAACACTAGTTGTGGCTTTTGCTATTAGTGGTAATAAAGGTGTAAAAATATCAGCAAGCACCTCTGCAATTTGCACAATTTTAGCAATTGTAGCAATTCCTATTTGAATCTTAATTTGTGAAATGACAATGTAAAAAAACTCTAGTGAAATCTCTAGAATTTTTTAATACAAAGACTAGTTTTTAGGCTTAAAAAAATCGCTTAAAACTTAGAGAAATTTTAGTAAATATTATATATAATAATAAATATTAATATATATAAGTTTCTAATTAACTTAATAGCAAAAAGGAGAATTAACTATGGCTAATAAAAATGCACACGATGACAAAAAAAATAAAGGTCTTGATGAAGAAGAAATCAAGAAATTAAAAGAAGAAGAAAACGAAGATATTATTCCTGATGAAGAATTATTCGTTGCCTTTAAACCAGCTGAAAGTGAAAAGAAAGTAGAGGAAGAAGAGGAAGAAGAAATTCCTCAAAATAAAGACGACTACCAAGTTCAACCTCAATTATTAACTGAACCTAAAGACGGAATTAACCCAGTTGATGTACATAAAGAAATGAAAAACTCATTCCTTGAATATGCTATGAGTGTTATAGTGGCTCGTGCTTTACCTGATGCTCGTGATGGACTTAAACCAGTTCACCGCCGTATTTTATATGACATGGACCAATTAGGTATCACTTATGGTTCACAACACCGTAAATCAGCTCGTATTGTTGGGGATGTTTTAGGTAAATACCACCCACATGGTGATAGTTCAGTTTATGAAGCAATGGTTCGTATGGCTCAAGATTTCTCAATGCGTTATCCTTTAGTTGATGGACATGGTAACTTTGGTTCTATCGACGGTGATGAAGCTGCTGCGATGCGTTATACTGAAGCTAGAATGTCAAAACTAGCTGCTGAAATGCTTGATGGTATTAAAAAAGATACAGTTAATTTTGTAGACAACTATGATGCTAGTGAATTAGAACCTGAAGTTTTACCTTCAAGATTTCCTAATTTATTAGTTTCAGGTGGCTCAGGTATTGCTGTAGGTATGGCAACAAATATTCCTCCTCATAACTTAGGCGAAGCTATCGATGCAACTATTGCTTTAGCTAAAAATCCTGTTATAACGATTCCTGAATTAATGGAATTTATCCCTGGCCCAGATTTCCCTACTGGTGCAATGATTTTAGGCAATGCAGGTATTAAAGAAGCTTATGAAACTGGGCGTGGTTCAATTCCTATCCGTTCAGTTGCTAAAGTTGAAGAATATACAAACGGTAAAAGCAAAATTATCGTTACCGAAATTCCTTATGAAGTAAATAAAACTGCTATCGTTGAAAAAATAGCTGAATTAGTAAAAGATAAAGTTATCGAAGGTATTGCTGATTTACGTGATGAATCTTCACGCGAAGGTATTCGTATTGTTATTGATGTCAAAAAGAATGTTAACCCTTATGTATTATTAAATAAGCTTTATCGTCAAACTAACTTACAAGTTAATTACTCTGTAAACTTTGTTGCTTTAGTTAAAGGCGAACCTAAATTATTAAACCTTAAACAAGCCTTAGAAGTTTATCTTGAACACCAAGAAGAAGTTGTTACAAGAAGATTAAAGTTTGACTTACAAAAAGCTCAAGATCGTTTACATATTTTAGATGGTCTAAAAATAGCTGTTGAAAATATTGATGAAGTTATTAGAATCATTAAAGCTGCTAAAACAGATGTTGAAGCACAAGCTAACTTAGGTAAAAGATTCAACTTAACCGAAAGACAAACTAAAGCTATCGTTGATATGCGTTTAGGCCGTTTAACAGGCTTAGCTATTGATAGCATGCTTGAAGAAATGGCTGAACTAAGAGAAGAAATTGCACATATTCAAGAAATCTTAGCTGATAAAGACAAATTAATCAACTTAATCATTGAAGAATTAACTGCTGTTAAAAATAAATATGGTGACAAACGTCGTACATTCATTAATCATGAAGTACATGGCGTTATTACCGATGAAGATTTAATTCCTCAAAGAGACATTGTTATTACAACATCTTCTAAAGGCTTTGTAAAAAGAATGGATCTTGAAGAATATCGTACCCAACGTCGTGGTGGAGTTGGTATGACTACCATGAAAACCTACGATGATGATGATATAGCTTCAATTTTAACAACAACAACTCACACTGACTTGTTATTATTCTCTAATCATGCACGTGTATATCGTGTACGCGCACACGAAATACCTGAATTATCTCGTCAATCAAAAGGAGTAGCATTTATTAACATTATTCCTTCCTTACGTGTTAAAGAAGGTGAAAAGATTATTTCAATGCTACCTGTAGATACTTATGATGAAGACCATTTCTTATTTACCGCAACAAAATATGGTGTTATTAAGAAAACTAAATTAACAGAATATCAAAGAATTAATGCTAACGGTAAATATGCCTTTAACTTGCGTGAAGGCGACGAATTAATTAGAGCTATGATTTTGCAAGACTCTGAATTAATACTTTTAGCTAATGACCATGAACGTGTTATTAAATTCCAAGCTAGCGACTTTAGACCTATTTCTAGAACCGCAACTGGTGTTAAAGGCATCACTTTAGATGGCAATCAAATAGTTTCTTCAGCTTCTACTAGTCAAGAAGGTGAATTGATTCTTACAATTGGTAGAAAAGGTTATGGCAAATTAACTCACCATTCATTGTTTAGATTAGTAAAACGCGGCGGTAAGGGTGTTAAAGGTATTAATTCTAAATTAGCTGGTGAATTAGTATTTGCCCGCTTTGTTAACCCACAAGATGAATTGTTGTTAATAACAACAAGCGGTTTAACCATTAGAATTGCT